>JANQER010000354.1 GCA_028278255.1 Elusimicrobiota bacterium
TAATCTGTGTCATCTGCGTAATCTGTAGATCTCTTTATGTGTTGAGCGGGGCGCGAAGCGCGGCTTTTAACCATAAAAAATCTTTTTGTAATGTTTTTATCCACAGATTCTGTGAAAGAGCCAAAAACTTATCTACTTCTCCTTGCCGCCTATAGCAGAGAATCCCCTGTTTCTTTATCAAAAACATGGGCTTTTTCCAGGTTGAAGACCAATTCCATTTGCTGGTGGATTTCTGCCTTGACATAGGCCGGCACGCGCGCGGCCAGCTCATCTTTGCCTATACTGAAATAAATAAAAATTTCCGAGCCCATGGGCTCCACCACATCCACAATGGCTTTGACTGTGCTGCCTTCAGCCACTTTGTAATTATAGAAAAGGCGGTCATAAATATCTTCAGGCCGCATGCCCAGGACCACTTCCCGGCCCGCATGTTGTTTGAGTCTTTTGCCCAATGCATCAGGCGCAATAAAACGCAGATGATGGTCCCTCATGACAATTTGGTCTTTGTCTTTTTCCAGCATGATGTCCACAAAATTCATCGGAGGATTGCCGATAAACCCTGCCACAAATTTGTTTTGCGGCTTGTGATATAGATCCAACGGCGAGGCCGTTTGCTGCACCACACCGTCTTTGATCACGCAGATTTTGTCTCCCATGGTCATGGCTTCCACTTGGTCATGCGTGACATAAATCATAGTGGTTTGCAATTGTTCATGCAGTTTGGAGAGTTCCAGACGCATTTGTACGCGGAGTTTGGCGTCCAGGTTGGACAAAGGCTCGTCAAACAAAAAAACCTGTGGTTTGCGCACAATGGCCCGGCCCACTGCCACGCGCTGCCGCTGGCCGCCGGACAGAGCGCGGGGCTTTCTTTTTAGATAATCCTGAAGGGTCAGGATTTCAGCGGCTTCCCGCACACGGCTATCAATTTCTTTCTTGGAATATTTGCGCAGCTTGAGTCCAAAAGCCATGTTTTCATAAACAGTCATGTGCGGGTACAAGGCATAGTTTTGAAAAACCATGGCAATGTCCCGGTCTTTGGGCGGGACATCATTCATGACCCGGCCATTGATGGTGACTTGGCCTTGCGTGATGCTTTCAAGGCCGGCAATCATGCGCAAAATAGTGGATTTGCCGCACCCGGAAGGGCCAACCAATACAAAAAATTCTTTGTCCGGGATGGTGAGATTGACATCTTTGACCACTGTGTGATCGTCAAATTTCTTGGAAAGATTATTGAGGACAACGTCAGCCATAAAAACCCGCTCTCATAGAAGAATAAATCCAAATCAAAACAATTGTACATTTTATTGATCCTTCTATGCCACAGAATTATTGGCAAAATTTCAATCCGGATTTATTGGGCACAGCGAGTCTGTTAGGAAAGATGGCTGTAGGGAACGGTCGCGACCGTTCCCTACAGTTGTTGCAAATAGTGAGAATTTGTCCTCTTTGGGGTGGGATTCAATGAACTGTGGGAACCCTGGCATGCTTCTGACACCTTCCGGCAACCAGGTGCCATGCGGCATGGAAAAATGGTGACCCCAACGGGATTCGAACCCGTATTTCTGCCTTGAGAGGGCAGTGTCCTAAACCACTAGACGATGGGGCCGTGATAAAAGCCGCGGACAAACCGAAAATTACCAAATTTCAAGAAACAATAACCAAACGATAGCCAAATGACAAGATATTTATCATGAGTGTCCGGTTAGAGTTCGTCTTCCGTCCATAAAATTTACAATTTTTGCGCATGTCATCAAATACTCACAATCCCCTCACCCGCCCCTCTCCCTCGTCGGGGAGAGGGAAACCCCTTGGGGAAAAGGTCAATTTTAACCGGACACGCATGAATATTTATATAATATTGGTATTATATCCGTCGAGAAACATAATGTCAAATTATATGTTTTTCTTTTAGATTCTTAATGCTGTCCATGATTCTGTCTGAAAAGGATTGATAATCGTCATTTTCTTGGGGCCTCATGGGGTCGCCAAAGCAGACACTCACGCGCTTGAATGATTTCATACAGCCTGAATTGTGGATGTAAACAGGGACAACAGCGCATTTTGCTTTAGAAGCCAGCATGCCAACACCGGCTTTGGCTTTTCCCAAAACGCCATTTTTTTGCCGGCGGCCTTCCGGAAAAAGAATCACACAATTCCCTGACAACAATAATCTTTGGGCTGTTTTAAAAGCCCCGATATCACGTTCCATCCGCTTCACTGGGAATGCATTCCACTGACGAATCACCCAGCCCATCACAGGCACGTCAAAGAGTTCTTGCTTGGCCATGAAATGGATGGGTCTTGGAACTGCACTGCCCACCAGAGGGGGATCTCCATAGGACACATGATTAGAAGCAAAAATCACACCACCGGTTTTTGGGATCACATTTTGATTGATTATTCTGAGACGCCAAACCAATTTAAAAGCCAGGTAATAAGAAGTCTTTCCCAAAAAATACATCACTCTTCTGAAAAGGCGCTTGGCCAATGACAACTGATTTAAAGGAGAAAGATTGTTTTCCATGTGACAACTCCTTCTTAAGATAACCACGGGTGAACACGGATAAGCACGGGGACAAAAATTTTAAAACAATATTTTTATGACTTTCTATCCAAGCTATTTTTTTGTTTTTCAGTGTTCATCCGTGCCTATCCGTGGTTTCATGTTTTTTCATAAGTTTTTTGACATTATCAATGTGACAAAGAATGGCTTGGCACACTTGCTTTTGAGAGAGAGGCGTGGTGTCAATGATGACCGCGTCAGCTGCCGGCCGCAAGGGAGATGTTTGACGCGCGCTGTCGCGTTGATCACGCTCTTTGATTGACGCCGCAATTTTGTTCAGATTGGCCGGCATGTTTTTGGCTTTGAGTTCCTTGTAACGGCGCCGGGCCCGTTCCAGAGGAGACGCATCCAGATAAAATTTGAAACGGGCTTGCGGGAACACCACAGTGCCAATGTCGCGGCCTTCCATGACCACGCCGCCGGCGCGGCCCATGTCCTGCTGTTTTTTGACCAGCATTTTGCGGATTCCTTTGTGCACGGCAATGGCGCTGCTCCCATGCGTGGCTTCAGGCGAACGAATGGCCTGGGTTTCTTCTTTGCCGTTCACAAAAATGCAATTAATGTTTTTTTTGTTTTTAAAACTGATTTTTGTGGATTTCAGATGGGTTAATAATTTTTTTTCATTTTGAATAGGGATTTTCTTTCTCATGGCCTGCAAGGCCATGGCCCGATACATGGCGCCTGTGTCAATGTATTGGTATTTCAGCTGGCGCGCAATGTCTTTGGCCACGCTGGATTTCCCGGCCCCGGCCGGACCGTCAATAGTGACAATATGGTTCATGTTCTTTCTCATGATAAATCCAAAGTTCAAAGCTCAAAATCCAAAGTAAATTAAAACAATATTTTGGACATAAACAATATCAAAAATATTAAATTTTCATTTGATCGGGCGGACACAGGGATCCGCCCCTACCTCATGTTTGCGACTTTTGTAAACTTTGTTCCCCTTTTTTAATTTGTCTTTTTGTTTAGAATTTAGAGTTTAGAATTTTGGATTTATTTTTTGTTGTGTTTATGCGGAGTTTTTCGAATTCTTCCCAGAATGTGGGGAAAGAGATGTCCACGCAATCCGCATTTTCAATATGTGTTTCTCCTTGCGCAATCAGACCGGCCACGGCAAAAGACATGGCCAATCGATGGTCATTGAATGAGTTGACAGAAGCGCCCTTTAAAGGGGTGGGCCCCTGAATCCGCAGTCCGTCCGGCAGCTCTTGAATCTGCGCGCCCATTTTGTTGAGCTCTGATGTGATATGGGAGAGACGGTCAGATTCTTTGTAGCGCAGTTCTCCTGCATTGTGGATTTCCGTCACGCCATTGGCTTGCGTGGCGGCCACAGTAAACACAGGGATTTCATCAA
>JANQER010000040.1 GCA_028278255.1 Elusimicrobiota bacterium
CTGTTGTCAAGGTAAGATTAATTCTTTGACGGTGAATTTGTATAAAATTTGTATAAAACGGTATTAAGATGTTTGTGGTAGACTATAGATAGGCGAATATGGCGCCACCCAGGCGGGTGTTGCTGTGTTCGCCTATTTTATTTTTGTGCCATATACGCCCGCCCAGGTTTCCGCCGAAGCCTGGGCTTATTTTTTGAGGGATCAATGAAACCGAAAATCACACCAAAACAGCGCAAGTTTATTTCCGAATATATCAAGGATTGCAATGGGACTCAGGCCGCTATAAGGGCAAAGAAGTGCAAATGAGCAAGCCGCTAAAATGTGGGTGGCATATAGGTGGCAAGTAGGCCCAAAATGACTAAAAAACCCAAAACAGCCAAAATCAGAAAGAGCCCAAAAAAGCCATAAAAAAGACCGTTCCCTTATCGGAAAACGGTCTTTCGTCGAATCCTGCGCGGGGGGGGACTTGAACCCCCAAACCTTGCGGCATACGCACCTCAAGCGTACGTGTTTGCCATTTCACCACCCGCGCTTAAATTGATGACTTGAAAAAAATTATTTTTCTTCTGTCTGTTGATTGGTTTGCGCGTTCGGTACAGCCAGGGGCGCTTGTGTTTGCTGGCCGGCAGGCGCTTGCTGCTGCGGCGCACTCCAATTGCGCTGCGTCACTGTTTGCCGGCCTTTGCGTGCAGCCAGATATGTCAAAAGAATCGCTGTGGTGAAAAACGTGACAGCCAATCCTGTGGTGAGCTTGCGCATAAAAGAAGAACCTGAAGGCGCGGAAAACAATGCGTCTCCGCCGCCGCCCCCAAACATGCCAGTGATGCCGCCTCCTTTACCCGCTTGAACCAAAACAACCAAAATAATCAAAGCACAGACAACAATATGTATAGTTAAAATAAGTGTTTGCATGTTTTTTCCTTGTTTTTAATTTCGCACCCAAAGGGTGCCAATTTCGTGAGCGAAGCGAACCAATTTCGTCCGCCATGCCTTCTTGGCGGACCAATTTCTATTTTTTTAATGCTTCCACTCCCGGCAGTTCTTTGCCCTCCAAAAATTCCAATGAAGCGCCGCCGCCTGTGGATATATGTGTGATTTTGTCAGCCAAACCAGAGCTTTGGATGGCTGCCACGCTGTCTCCGCCGCCAATCACGACTGTTGACCCTTTTTGGGCTGCCTCAGCTGTGAGCTTTGCCACTTCGCGGGTGCCTGTCGCGTAACGGTCCACTTCAAAGATGCCCATGGGCCCGTTCCAGAATATGGTTTTGGCGCTGTTCAACGGATCTGTCATTGTTTTGATGGTGGCTGGCCCAATATCCACGCCCAAAAGAGCATTTGGAATGGATTGGTCATCAGTGTTTTGGGCCGAAGCTTCGTCTTCAATGGCTTTGACCACCAAGTGATCCTGAGGGAGCATGATGGTGACATTTTTCTCTTTGGCTTTTTCAAGAAGAGACTTGGCCAAATCTGTTTTGTCTTTTTCCACGCGGGAATTGCCCACAGGCACATTTTGTGCGGTGAGAAAGGTGTAAGCCATGGCCCCGCCAATCGCCAGGGTGTCTACTTTTTCCATGAGTTTTTCAAGCACTTCAATCTTGTCAGAGACTTTGGCGCCGCCCACCAGCGCCATAAAGGGCTTTTCAGGGTTTTCTTTGATTTGCCCCAGGAATTGAAGCTCTTTGGTAAGCAGGAACCCTGCAGCGCTGGGCAAATATTTGGCCACGCCAGCAGTGCTGGCATGAGCTCTGTGCACTGCGCCAAAAGCGTCTTGTACAAAAATCTCAGCGAGTTTGGACAGGGATTTTGAAAAAGCAGCATCATTTTTTTCTTCTTCCGGATGAAAGCGAAGATTTTCCAAAAGAAGAATGTCGCCTTCATGAAGATTTTTAGCGGCTGTTTCCGCATCCGGACCAATGCATTCAGTGCAAAAAATAACCGGTTTTTTGATCAATTGCTCCAAATGTTGAGCCACTGGCGCCAGGCTGTATTTGGGGTTCACCTGGCCCTTTGGCCTTCCCAAGTGGGACATTAAAATGATTTTGGCTTTTTGATCCAGTAAATATTGGATGGTTGGGAGAGAAGCCTGAATGCGCGTGTCGTCCGTGACAGCGCCTTTGTCCATGGGGACATTATAATCCACCCGCACCAAAACCCGCTTCCCTTGAACCTGAATGTCTTGCAATGTGTTAATCTTGCTCACCTGATCTCTCCTTTGATATGGTATTTGCCTGATTCATCAGGCATTTTTATCTCTATGATCCGTAAGTGTAAAAGGATTTCCTGTTGATAAGGTCATCTGAGTAGTTTTCAAATTTATCGACATATGATATAAATAATAAGGTATGATGTAAAGAGTAAAATAAACTAGTAAGAGGGGGGGGCAAAAAAATTTGGATGAATTATATGTTAAAAAAGACGAGTGTCTTGATTTTAGAGAGGTTGCGTTTGAAATGAAAAAAATTGATCAAATTATTGGGGCAATTAAAAGACGAAAATCTGAATTTGAGCAGAAATACAATATAAAAGGTATTGGTGTTTTTGGGTCTTACATAAAGGGATGCCAGAAACAAGACAGTGATATTGATATTGTTGTTAAGTTGTCCAAGCAGGATTTGTTTGAGATTATTGGTATTCAGCAGGATTTGGAAGAGGAATTTCATTGTTCCGTGGATGTTGTGAGTTATCGGGAAAAAATGAATCCATTTTTGAGACATCGTATTGATCAGGAAGCCATCTATGTTTGACAATGAATTGGCCATAGAAGTGCTGGGTCAGATTTATCATGCGATTGAGGTTATTGGTAAGAGATTTGAATCCGTTAAATCTGTTAATGATTTTACAGACAGCCCTGCTGGGATGGAAAAATTAGACTCAATTTGCATGCAGCTTATTGTTGTGGGAGAGGGATTAAAGAATTTTGATAAAGCGACTGAGAACTCGGTTTTGTCAAAATATCCTCAAGTGGAATGGAAAAAAGTCAAGGGCATGAGAGATATTATTACGCATCACTACGTTGATATTAATGCTGAAGCCATATATGACGTGTGTCAAAATAAATTATCCCATCTTGCGCAAGCAATCCAGCTTATAATGAGAGATCTTAATAAAAGTCATTAGGAGATTCTTTTTGTCCATGTTTTAGGATTAAAGACGGAATCTTGACTATTTTATCAGGTATTGTTACACTATATATGACAAAAGAGTCGGGTTTTATCAAGAAATGACTGGGCGCTGCGCCCTGTCAATGACAAAGGAAAAACATGAAAATTTCCAGTATGCAGGAATATGGGTTGCGGTGCATATTGTGTTTGGCTGCGCATAAGTGCGATACACCTATGACAGTGCGTGAAATTGCTGAAAAAGAGTGTTTGACCACGGATTATGTGGAAAAGATTTTGGTCACGCTCAGGCATGCCGGGCTGGTGAAAAGCATTCGCGGGGTGAATGGCGGGTATGTGTTGGAGATGCCTTCCAAAGAGATTTCTGTGGCCAAGGTGCTCGAGTCCTTGGGGCCTGTGGAGTTGGGAAAAAGTATATGCAAGCGTTTTTCAGGAGAGACTGACAAGTGCGTGCATCAGGGAAATTGCAGCATTCGGCCTGTGTGGGGTGTGTTGAATCAGTTTATTTATAAATTTCTCAGTCGTTTGAATTTAGAAAATTTGAATCAAAGTGAAAACGAATTAAAGGCAGAAATTGAGAGGCAATGTATTTAAATAAGGAGGTAAATTTATTTTTGATTTTAGATTTGCGATTTTTGAATGAAAAATTAAAACATGTCATGAGTAGTGGGTCTTGTGTTTTTTGAAATCGCAAATCGGCAATCGCAAATCAAAAATCATATGTCTGATATTCATCAGGAAATACTCCTGGACCATTTTAAGAATCCGCGGAATAGAGGCCTGATGGAGAGCCCTGATTTCAGAAGGCATGGAGTGAATCCTGCCTGCGGGGATGAAGTGGAATTGACTGTGAGGGTCAATGACAAAAGAATCAAGGATATAAAAGTTCAGTCAAGCGGATGCGTGATTTCGCAGGCTTCTGCTTCCATGATGACAGAAATGGTTAAAGGGAAACTGTTAACAGAATGCGCGGATCTTGTGGAAACATTCAGGCATTTTCTTGTGGGCAATGAGGGCGCCGGCGCTTTGTCTGGCAGCCTGGATGAACTGTCAGCTTTTTCCAATATTAAGAATCAACCAGGCCGCGTGAATTGCGCCATGCTGCCCTGGATCGCTTTGCTGGAAGGAATTTGGGAGTATTTCAAAAAGTCGTAGGGACGGACCCCTGTGTCCGCCCGATGAAAAGAAATTGTCGTAGGGGCGGGGTTTCCCCGCCCATCGAAAGGTCGTAGGGGCCGGGCATGCCCGGCCCGATAGGAGAAGCGATGCCGGTCACAGAAGAGCAAGTCAAAGAAGTGCTTAAAACAGTTTTAGATCCTGAAATCCAGGTGAGTGTGCTGGATTTGGGTTTGATCTATGGAATCGAGATTGAGCCTTTTGCCAAGGACACAGTAAAAGTCAAAGTGCGCATGACTTTGACAACCCCGGCGTGTCCTTATGGCCCGGCGATTTTGGGACAGGTTTACGGAGAGGTGAGCAAGATCCCAGGGGTGGAAAAGGCAGAAGTTGAAATAGCCTGGGACCCGCCTTATGATCCCCGGAAGATGGCATCGCCGGAAGCCAAAATGCAAATGGGATTTGTAGACGAACTTGAAGAAAATGTGAATGAAATTGGAAATTAGATATTGGAGATTGTTTTGGGGAACGGTCGCGACCGTTCCCTGCAGGCGGGAGAATTCAAAATGATATAAGGGCCAGTTGCGAAATAGCCTATTGAGGCCCTCACCCTTCACTTCGTGAAGCCCTCTC
>JANQER010000065.1 GCA_028278255.1 Elusimicrobiota bacterium
AATTGGTTGTTGCAGATTCATTGTACGTGATGTGAATAATGAATTCTTCTCCGACAGGCGGTAAGTATGGGGTCAATTCCACTGCACCTCCATAGCCGATGTAGACACTTTACGCGCCGGCACACACTATCCCGGGGCAGTGGAATTGACCCCATACTTACCGCCTGTCGGAGAAGAATTCATTATTCACATCACGTACAATGAATCTGCAACAACCAATTTACAGTATCTCAAATGGTGGGAGGGGGAATTCGGCATTTTTTACGGCAATGATGCGCGCATCAGAACTCCTTATACCAGGCTCAATAGCAGCACGCCGGTGCAGTTGATTCCGCTGTCAGGAGAAGGAGAAGCTTTTAGTCCTGTGGGAACACCGGAAAGAACAGGCCGACCCACAGCCAAATCTTTGACCAAGAGCACTTTTAATGGATGGGGAACACCTTTTTACAGATCAGGCACGCGTGTACGTTTCAACCCGGCAGACACTGGTCAGGCTGCGGCATTGTATTTGTCAGCACTGTCTCAGCCGGATGACAATGCGCTTCCCATGAGAGTCAGAGTCAGGGCTTTTCAGAAAAACGCTGATCCTATTAATATTGGCGAAACTCTTGTGGGCAAATTCTTCCGGGAACCTCTTACTTTTTCAATTACTTCTGCTATGGCCAATCAGGAATTAACTTTTGTGGTAGAGGCTTTATCAGGGGCAAACTGGGTCACATGGGATGCATCAGAAATAGGATTCTATATTCAAACACATTCTAATGTGAGACCTGAAAACCCTCTCACTTCTGCACAGCTGGAAGCCGGTTATAATATTACTAACTTTTCTAATGCAGCTTTTAATGATTATTATCTTATTGGCAGCGGAGACCCTCATGCTGAATCCATTGGGGAAACCTATACCACGCAGATTGACAATTTGCCGTTAACAGCCAGTGATGCAAGCAATGATGTTTATATGAGTATAACAGCGCTGGAAACTGATGAAGGGCAGAATGCGAATTTTAGTGTTTTTGTTGTGAATCAAAGCGGCAATGAAATTAATATCGGGTCTTATGATATTGCCACTGACCAAACAGTGACTGTCACGCTTCCCAGCCAACGCTTAAGTAGCGGCAACAATTATATAGGGATTAGGTATAATTCAGGCGCCAGTCATCCGGATGTGCATGGCATATCATTTGCAGAAATTGGTTTTAGCAGTGAAGAACCTGTTGATCTGACTGTGACGCCTGATCATCATCGGGTGGGATATCCTGATGCCAGCAATGCTGAGTTCACCGGCAGTAAAAACACCCTTGCTATTGGGCCTGAAACTGTGCGGCCTGGTGAACCGGCCATTGACAGGGTCTATAATTACAGCAATGCCTATCTTCCTTCAGCCACGGAAAGTTTCTTTGACCGCAAATTAACAGCCGGCCAGCAATCCACTGGGTTCAGATGGTTCTTGCAACCGTCACAGGTGCTTGGCGGCGCAGGCAGCCTTGAGTTGTGGATTAAAACAGGTCCCGGGGTAGATGATTGGGCACAAATTGGCGCCACCAAAAGCATTGACATGTCCGGCGCATGGATTGATGTGGCGCCCGCGGATTTAACAGGCGCTGAAAAAGAATATTTCAAAATCGTTTGCACCCCTGGATCTCCACCATTCGGCAATATTGGTATTGATTATATGGATTTTAGCCCGCACGGTGAGGCCTATGATGAAGCTGAAGATCCTTATTACCCGGCGATTATGCCGCTGTTCCTGCTTCCCTATTTATTGGGGATAAGCATACCGGCTGTTGTGACAGGGATTGCGGCTTTTGCAGGGATTTTATTCATACTTTACAAAACCAATCCAACAGCCAAAAAATATATCCAAAAGGCTGCTTCCTGGGTCAAGGCCCATACTATTGATGTTGTGAAGTCTATTGTGTTCCCAGAACCTGACACCAAATGGGTTCAAGACATTATCAAAAGCATGTATTTGAACATGGTGAAGCTTGTTCAACCAGATGTTGTGAAAGATGTTGATTTTGAAGAGCCTGCTGCTTCTGAAGTCATAGCAGTTTCTCTCAGAATGGCTGACAAGGAGTTTCAATCCAGCCCTGTCATAGGCAATGTACTGGCAAAAGTGGGGGTGCGCAATAGCCATGCCCATCGTCAGTCTGTGGTCCCGGTGCTTTATGGCGCATTTGACACAGGCGCCTTGTCGGGAAAACTGTTTGGCAATAAAGAAGTTTTGGGCATTGAAGCCATATTAACCCGTGAGCTGGAAACCAGACTCAAAGCCAAACAAAGCACTGAGGCCAAACAAGCCATTGAAGGGATGTACAACATAGGCCGCGCAGCTGCACAGCGCTCTCTTGAGACTGATCAGGACCTCATGTTTTTTGACACATGCGGAACCACTGCTCAGGGATTGAGTCTCAATGAGTTGGATCTCAAATCCATTGCTGAACGTTTGAACAGCAGAACAGGCAATGCCGCTGTTGTGATCACTGAAGAGGGAGACAAAACAGCTCTCACAACAGCTCTGCAAAAACACGCCGGCACTCTAGGAACAGATGCTCCATTGTCCGGCGCTCAACACGCCCAAACAATACTGGATCACATTGATCAGGTGGCTGTGCTCAAAACAAGCGCTGTCATGGAGAACAACGCCATTAGTGTGTCCCGTGCTCAAACCCTGGCAGTGAAAGCGAAACAAGACTGGTCTTTACTCAAAGCCTGCGTCCTGACCAACAGCGTGGATGAAGCGTCTGCCTTGTGGGATGTCTCCGGCCTGGACTGGGTCAGAATCATCATCAACGTCACCCCAGAGGTCACTGCCGTCCTCGACCAAGACGACCTCCGTCAAATGATGGACCATATCACCCACATCCGCCAAATGGCTTAATTAGTTGGGGTCAGACCCCAACTAAATTAACTAAATTATTTGGTAATTTTGCACATAAAATGGGGATATATGAACAATTATTTGTAATTTGGTTTTTCTGTTTTGTTTCATGGTTATATAGTTATATATGTCCCACGCGTGGAAATGTTACACAAAGTTTACAGTTTCTTAAGGCGGTCTTAAGACAATGTTTGTTATATTTATAACAGATCATTAAATTGCAGTTGCTCAGGTTTAAAAGCGCCCAATAAATTGGGCAATTACAGAGGCTTGAACAGTTGCATTACATTTGCGGGAAAAGAGGCTTACAGCATGAGTGTCTTTTTAACGGATAAATCATCATTCAAGCGCATTGTTGCTGTGCTCATTACAGGGGCTTTTTTATTTACCACCATTGGCCAGCCTTGGGCAGAAGCAGGTTTTTGGGAACAGCGCAAAATGGCGCGTGCCAATCTCATGGGCGCGCAAGACTTACCTTATATACCACCAGTACAATCAACAACAAATTTGTCTTCTCTTGAACGGGCGCACGGCCGCGCGCCCCTACAGGATCTCATCAAGAAAGAACCGCTTCTTAAACCTCTCAAAGGGTCTCCTATTCTCCAAGCCTTGCCTCTGTCTTACACCACAGTGCGTGATGCGTATTTTCCAAGCAAAAATATTTCACAAATCATAGTTCATATTCAAGATGTTCACGACAACCAGCAAGCACAATTAAATATTGCAGAAAGCATTAAACAGCTTTCCGCCAGCACGTCACGTCTTTTGGTTGGTTTAGAAGGCGCTGAAGGCCCGTTTCTGACCCCTGCTTATCGTTCTTTCCCAGACAAAGTGGTTCTGGATCAGGTGTCCAAAGCCTTTTTGGACAAGAACCTATTAACAGGTGCAGAGTACGGGGCTATCACAGCGAAAACAGCTCCTGAACTTTGGGGTGTTGAAACCGGGACATTATATGTGAAGCATGTGAAAGCTTTAAAAGACAGTTTTAAGTATGAAGCGGCCATGAAACAGCAAGTGGCTGACATGCAGGTCCAAGTGAATGTGCTTAAAGACAAAGTGTACCCACCCGCATTAAAAGAATGGGACAAGCTTTTTACCGGATACAACACAGGAAAGACCAAGCTAGGCACGTACGTCAAGTTTTTGAGCAATGTAGGGGCGACCCCACGTGGTCGCTCATCAGCGAATATCCGGAAATTCCTCAGGGCGCTCAATGAAGAATCAAACATCAATTTTACTCGCGCAGAATCCGAACGCAAACGCCTGATAGAAGTTTTGGCGTCCAATCTGAACAAAAACCAATTAAAAGACCTGATGAACCGGAGTGTGGCTTTTCGCGTGGGGCAGATTGGTTACAAACAATTTTACCAAGGCTTAAAAGGATTTGCCCGCAAAGCCAAAGTGTCATTAAATAATTATCCGGAATTCACCCGCTACATCAAATATGTAAGCCTGGTGGAACAGATAGACCGCAAAACCATATTGGAAGAAATCGAAGCTTTGGAAAAAGCCGCAGTCAACCAACTCCTGGCTAAGAGCAACAAAAAAGCCAAACAAGTCTATCACATGTCCCGCAGCTTGTTCTTAATGAACAAAGTCATCAAACACCAACTGACTGATGCAGAATGGATGGAATATATTAACCGCAGAGAAGCTATTCATGGTTTAAAGGAAGCTCTGCGAAATGGAAATTGGCACCCTACGGGCACGAAATTAGGCGGCAGAGCCGACGAAATTGGTTCGCTTCGCTCACGAAATTCCTTGTTAAAAACATCCCACGAATCGCAGCAAGAAA
>JANQER010000110.1 GCA_028278255.1 Elusimicrobiota bacterium
CGTCTGCGCTTTCATATAAGCGGAATATGGCGTTGTGCCCGCCATCTAATAGGTTGTTGCTGCTGTCGCGGAGTTCGCCTTGGATGTTGATTTTTTTGTTGCCGGCCAACAAGGCCATTCCCGGGATGTTTAATAGGATAGTTAAAAAGATGATAATGGATGTTTTTTTGAGCATGAAAGGCCTCTCCTCTAAGTAAATTTTTTCAGAACCGTCCTAGTTGGCTTTTATTAACTAGTTTACTGTTTTTTAGTTTTTATGTCAAGCATTACGGTTCTAATTATGTTGATTTATATTTTTTAGTGGGGCTGCGACTTTGGTGTCCCTCAAGATGTGTAAACTTTCCCATAAATACTGATTTGCACTTTTACAATTATGCACGATTAATTTATTTTTGTAAAGTAAATTTTTTGTGGCTTTTCAGAGGTCTTGGGAAGAACAAAATAAAAACAGCTTCCTTTATCCAGCTCGCTTTCCACGCCGATCTGCCCTTGATGCACCTGCACAATCTGCCTGGCAATTGACAACCCCAGCCCTGTCCCGTCTTTTTCCAAAGCCTTCCCGTTTTTGGCCCTGAAAAAATCCTCAAAAACAGAAGGAAGATCAGACGGTGAAATACCGATGCCGGTATCAGTGACCTCCACATAAAAGGCCGCCCCTCTGTCCTTGATTTGCACAGAGACTTTGCCGCCGGCAGGCGTATACCGGACGGCATTGGAAATCAGATTATCAAACAAGCGTTCCAATGACGCCGCATCCCCCTGCAAAACATCATCAGCCGGCGTGTCCCCGGCATGAAGTGATAATCCTTTTTTTTCCGCCTGCGGCCTGATTGTGTCAACAACTTTTCTCATCACCTCTCCCAAAGACATGGAATGCTTGGGGATTTCCCTTTCCACGCGCATGCGCGATAAATCCAAAAGTTCCTTGGCAAACCGACACAAGCTCATGCTTCTTCGTTCAGCACGGGCAATCATCTCTTTTGATTTGTCAGTGATCGGGCCTGTCATGCCTGTCAAAACCACATTCAAACATGATTGAACAGCGGAAAGAGGCGCTAAAATATCATGGGACACGATTTGAACATACTGGGATTTGATTCTGTCCTGCTCCTCTAATTTTTTGTTCGCCACAAACAGCTTATATTCATCCAGCCGCAATTGATTCATGATAGAAGTTGTCATAAAAACCGCTATGTAAAGCGTACTGGCAAACACAAAAAGAATCCCGCAGATAAAAAGCAGACTGTTGTAATGTTCTCCCTGATAAAAACCAATCAAATGATAATGCGACAACAAGCCGCTGCACTCCCCCAAACTCACCAACCCCATTAACATCACGGCTGAGGTGGCATGCCAATACGCTGTCCGATTGGGCAACAGAATACTGGCAATGATCATATGGAATATAAAATAAAAAACAAAAGGATTTTCAATTCCGCCGGAAAAATGAATAAAATAAGCCAGCAAAGAAATATCAAAAGAAATCTGAATATTCGTGAAAATCTTAGCTTTCCTATACCAGTTTTCATCATCTCTCTTCGATTCAAGATAAGATTGGTAATAGTAGAAAAGCACATTCAATAAAAACAACACAATATTGCCGATCAGAAGCTGAGGCAGCGCCTGAAGGGTGAACGGCAGGAAAAAATGAGAAATCCCGAGGACAGCGCTCACCCCCGCCACAGCCATCATACGGAGAAGGACAAACCACTTCAGCCGTTTTCTCAGCTGCTTTTCCAGGATATTCTCCCCGATTCCTTTATGAGAAGTTGTTTTGCTCATTGACCAATATTTGACGCCCAGCAGCCGATATAATGCGTGGCCACAATCACTAAGACCGTGATCAACAAATGCTCTGACACAACGGTCACGGGATTTGCCTTTTGCTGTTTGGCCATATAAAAACTAAACACAACAATCAACAACAGCCCCCACACGACACTAAAAACAATGGCTGTGTTGAGGGAGAAAAGCAAAAACGGGATAATAAACATGGCTGAAAAGAAAAATTTTGATAAAAAAGTCACTACAGTGGCTTCCCAAACTTCACGGGTGGTGTGAATACTCTCAGATTCCTCTGAGATATGGATCCCCATGGCATCGGACAATGCATCGGCCAAAGCAATCACCAAAATACCGCTCAGAACAACCCCTGAAGAATGCGTGCTGGAATGAAGCCCCATAATCAGCCCCAGTGTGGTGATGATCCCGGAAGTCAATCCGAACCCAATACCTTTTTTAACTGAACTCTTCATGGCCCTGTTCCTCCTGGCTTCATTCTATCAAAATAATGGGCATTCAGATTTAATATTTATCTTTGCAAAACCAAACGATTGATTGAAAAGGCCGGATAAGCAGAGGGGTCAAAAGAGTTGAGATGCGCTTCCATAAACAATGTGCCGTCAGATTGAATCTGAACCATGAGTAGTCCCTTTTCCTGCGCATTGGGATCATTGAGCACATAATAGACAATAGGAGAAGCAGATGTGACCAATGGCGGCAGTCTGTCTGTGTTTCCCGTATCTGACACAGACACTTCCCATATCCCATAGAGATCTAACTCAGGAACAGCCAGTTTGACCTTCCATTTATTGTTGTCCAAGAAATAAGGCACAAAGCCTGCCGCTTTGGGGCCCCAAGCGGGATCATCTGAAGTGTCATAAAACCAAAATCCAGCCAATGTGCCTGTCTGATCGTATCCGCACTTTCCAAGAACAGGCAAATATGAAGAAGTTTGCCCGGGAAGCAAAGCGGATCCTGACCAATAACCATAAAGCGCTTCACATTGTGATTTCAAATCATCCGATAAATAATCATAAACAGATTTGGCTGATATATACAGCTGGGCCATAGAAGTGGTGTAATGGTCAGGGAAAAGAATGCCTGGATTGGGGGCGCTGCCTTCTCCCACAAACCAATCCCAATTGGCACTGGTTGGCTTCACGCCTGTCTGGCCAAGCAGATCACCGGCCTGTACCGGAAGAGGCGGGGACACCGTCAAAAACGGCGAGGATTCATTCCAAACACCTCCCACACGTTCAGTCACGGCAGCTTCCAATGACGCATCCAACACATGGATATGATCAATGCGAAAAGACACCTGATCAGTGATCTTAAAATTAAATCCATAGTCCCCAATTCCCTCTGATTTTCTGGCTGACATAATATAAGTCGTGGCCGGAGCGTATACATTGTAAGCCACACCCGGTGTTCTATGCCATATAAAATGGCGCTCCACACCAAAAGGACGAACGGTATTGGGCTGGGAACGCGTGTGCGTTCCCATTAAAGTGCCGATCGGCGTGATCCCGCCCACATTCACTGCATCAAACGGGAGATGTGTGAATTCTGTGAAAACAACACTGTCTGATTCATCCTCTTCTGACTGTTCTTTCTGTTTTGTCAATAAATAATCCCTGCGTTCTTTTTCCATTTTCAATTCATCAGACTGATTTTGAATCGCTTCAGTCAAGCCAAATGACACTCCCCCTGTCCTCCCACTAACAGGCGGCAAAAGCAAAATCATGACCATTATGCCCCATTTGCAAAAATTCATATATTTTTCCTTTTGACAAATTAACCACGGATGAACACGGATAAACACGGGGATAAAAACTTTAAAAATAGTATTGTTATGATTTTCTATCCAGGTTATTTTTTTGTTTTTCAGTG
>JANQER010000140.1 GCA_028278255.1 Elusimicrobiota bacterium
TCAGTGTATCCAGGCCGGCTCTGCACTTCCACAACGCCTGAATGTTTTTTCACAATTTCATACACCAAACTCAACCCCAAACCAGTGCCTTTTCCCACAGGCTTGGTGGTAAAAAACGGTTCGAAAATCCGCGGCAGCACATCCTTCGGAATACCAATGCCATTATCAATCACGCGCAAATAGATCCATGAATGAACCTTGTCCAAAACAAGTTCTGTTGTCACAGTGACCATACCGCCTTTTGGCATGGAATCCATGGCATTCTTGGCCAAGTTAATCACCACTTGCTGCACCTGGTTTTTATTGCCCAGAATGCGCGGAAGATTGAAAGCAAGATTTTGCTTCACTTCTGACTTATCCATGCGTGCCTGTGCCTGAACAAGAGACAGAGCGCCTTCAACCGCCTGATTCAAATCCATGGGTTCTTGATCCGCATGTGTGGACCGTGAAAATGTCAACAAATCCTGCACCAAATCCTTGCAGCGCATGGCTTCCCGTTCAATAGATTTCAAAGGAATTTCCATCGGGCTTCCAGGTGTCATACGGCGTACAAGCCCCTGAGAAAAGCCGAGAATAACACCCAATGGATTATTGATTTCATGGGACACGCCTGCTGCCAGCTGACCAACCGCTGCCATTTTTTCAGACTGCAGCAAACGGTCCTGCAGCTTATTGATCGGACGCAGGTCATGCGCCACAAAAACTGTCCCTTTGATCTGTCCTGATTTGTCTTGAATAAGGCCTTCGGAAATGGAAATAGGTATTTTTTCACCAGAGGATGTGAAATAAATATTTTCGTCGAACGAAATCAATTCCTCGATGGATTTCTCATAAATCTGCTCTTTTTCATATCCAGTCAAATGAATCGTGGCTTGATTGACCATGGTGATCTTATTCTCTTGATTCACCACCAAAATACTATCAGTGATGGAGTCTACAATTGAATCTAAATAATCCATTGACACTGTGGATTTCTTCAAATTCAGCGTCATGGTATTAAAAGTCGAAGCCAAATCCCCTATTTCATCACTGGTTTTTGTCTGCACCTGCACATCCAGCTCCCCTTTGGCCACACGGCCAGTGGCCAAAGCCAATTCTTTTAAAGGATTGACCATTAAAAACACCAGTAAAAATGTCAAAAGAATGGTAATTAAAGTGGCAAAAAGAGACAGGTAAATAGCGTGTGTCAAAACCTTGTTGAGTTTGTTTTGCATAGGCGCGGTGTCAAATTCAATATAAACTTCACCTATTTTTTCGGCTTTTAAATAATTGGATATTGAGGTGTCTTTCTCAACAACGAATTCATCGACAATAGGGCTGTACAATGAATCAAAATCACCAGTATCAGTGTCCAAAAATTGTGTGGATATGGCATGCGTCACCGCATAAGATGGCTGTTTGGATTTGCCGGATTCCGACAAAACTTCGCCTTCTAAACTTTTAATATTCACATAATTCACGTCTTTTTCCTGCATCACGCCGACGACAATCTGATTAATAGTCATAATATTTTTTGTCAGTACGCCGTATTCAGCATTAAAAGCCAAATTTTTGGCAATTGAATTGTAGCGGGATTGAGATTCTTTTTGCAAAAGATTTTTTTGTTCAATATAGCTGTAAAAAATAATGGCCGTTGAGCTGGCAAGCATGAGCACAGAAAACATCAAGCTTAATTTAACGCCCAGACTGTTGAGTTTGATTTTCATTTTCATTGAAATACATTCTCCGCACTTTGAATTGTTGATTTCATAATCTGAAAGCCCAACCGTTCTGCAATCACCAAATTAAGAGAATACTTGATCTTTGTTGGGGACAAAACAGGCAAGTTTCGATAGTTTTCTCCATTCAAAACACGCTGCGCCAAATCCCCTGCCAAATAACCGTTGTTTTCATAGTCCGCGTAAGCGCCGGCCATGGCGCCTGCTTTCACATAAGAAGCGGATATACTGATAATCGGCAATTTATGATGAAAAGTCTGTAAAATAAATTGTCTGGGTCTTCTAAAAAGACGGGCATTGGGCACCATTAAAAGACAGTCTGTTTTCCGACCCAATACCACAATGGCGCGGCTCAGTTCCTCTTCCGAAGAAACCTGTTTAAAAACCATGTTTGTCTTCCCTTTTTTGCTCAGGGTGAAGGCCTCTTTCATATAGGCCTTGTTTTCATTGGGATGATAAATAAGTCCGATTCTTTGAATAAAAGGAAAATTCTTCCTGATAAAGTCAATCTGCTCAGAATGACGTACATCCAAAGTCACCCCGCCATGAAACACCTTAAACCTGGCAGGATCCACGACCATACAAAAAACATGCGGTGTGTTTTTTGCATGCATCCGCGTCAACCTCACGGCCAAACTGCCAAGACACAAAACCAAGTCAGGTTTGTCCTTTTTAATCTTTTCAAAGAGTTTGACTATCTTTGGATTTGTTACATCCAAGACATTGTCTTTAAGCGCAGGCAATTCATACGTCTTTGAATCATATGCAATGGCCTTGTCTTTTAAGCTTTTTTCAAACCCGTGCAATGCTTTGTTGTATAAAGGCATCTGGCTTGAAATCAACACAACAATATTCTTGGGCGATCTTTTTTGCGCCAAAAGATGGGACAAAAAAACAAACACGCACAAAAAAAACAGTAATATTTTCCTCGTTCTTTTCATACATATTTATCCTTTAAAAAACCCCCGCCGCTTATCTAAGTCAATTCTGGTGAAAAACTGTAGTTGCCCAATTTATCGATCTCATTAAAACATTAACCCGAATTTCTCAGTTGAGAAATTCCC
>JANQER010000178.1 GCA_028278255.1 Elusimicrobiota bacterium
GTTGGGAGAAGAATAAAATCAAATATGTCATGGTTATGTGTTTTTGGATAAAATGAAATAGGAATGTCGTAGGGGCCGACCTCCGTGTCGGCCCTATCAGATGAAATTGATCAACAAATAATTCATATTCAATATTTCGTATTCATGATATTTCAATTCAACATTGTTTGTCTGCAAGGGCGGCCACGGGGAGCCGCCCCTACGACGATTCATATTCCGTTTTGTTTCAACAAATTCACACAACAATTTGCTGAGTACACATAAACCCTTTCTGGCTCTTTCTTTTTAATCATTCCTAAATCATGCTATAATTTAAATTAATACTTATATACACATGGGGAAAAATCATGCCTGAGATATGTCTTTTTTTGGTGTTATTATTCGTATGTTTTATGATGAACATAATCCCCACACTTTCATGCTGAATATAATGGAAAGAAAGCCGTGTTTGATCTGCAAGGAAATATTACTAAAGGAACCCTGAATTCTAAAACAGCTGTCAGACTGGTAAGGGAATGGATTGATTTGCATGAAAAAGAATTAAAGGAAGACTGGGAACTTGCTCGGGGAGGAAAACCTTTAAATAAGATTTCCCCCCTTGATTGAGGAGGCTTTTATGTGGAATTTAAATGATGTGGTTAGAATTAATTATGAAAAAGATTATACATATTTTGTCGAATTCGATGATGGTGTAAAAGAGGAAATTTAAAGGAGCGGGATAAGTCTTTGTGGTTTCAATAATGACGGGTGATTGAATGAAAAATATTAATATTACGTTTAAATATTTCAGGAGGACATAATTATGGGACATGTCTTTGCAAATATAAGCCTTAAAAACCCAAGGGACCCAAATTTAGATGTTATTCAAACAAAAGCACTTGCTGATACGGGTGCACTTATGTTATGTATCCCCCAACATATCGCACTTCAGTTAAAACTTGAAACTGAATCGATGCGTGAGGTATCAGTTGCTGACGGGAGAAAGATGAATGTTCCTTACGTGGGTCCAATTCGTGTTGAATTTGGAAAGAGATTCTGTTATGTAGGCGCCCTCGTTCTCGGAGATGAAGTCCTGCTAGGAGCTGTTCCTATGGAGGACATGGACTTAGTCATATCGCCAAGTCGACGAGAAATAACAGCAGACCCATCTAGCCCAAATATTCCACATGCACGAGTTAAATAATTTAAAAAACAAATAAAAATCCAATCATTCCATCGGACGCCAAACACCAGCGCCGATAAATTCAATCGTTGAGGCTGTTCTAACGAATAAAGAGCGCAGGAACCGGACCCCGATGACAATTTTTGTTTCGTTTATATTCCGATAAATTCATTCGACAATTCGGCGCCCAATGAAAACAACGCGGCCGTGACCTCGGCCCTCATGTAAAAATGGGAGAAAAATCATGCAAGGTTCAAAAGGTTCAAGCAGTATGGCTCTTATTGCGCTGGTATTGGGACTGCCCTTCCTCTTCTTTGACTTGAAAGAGCTCTTTCAAATCAACAAAGGGGATGACCATTGAGTTCTCACCCGGCAATGGCAGCAACCCGCCCATGTACAAAGTTGGCGACCACGTTCCTGTGGTTTACAACAGTAATGACCCCAACTATGCGGTCATCAATTCGTTTATTGAGATTTGGCTGGGCCCAGTCATATATGCCGGTCTTGGCCTGCTTTTACTCATTTCTTTCGGTTTTCAATGGCGGGTGAATTCCAAGAAACAAGACGCATTGAGCATTTAGCAATGAAAAGATAAAAAACATTTAAATGCTTTCTCAATACCGAATAAGTTTTTTAAAGATTGACAATGCTAACTGCTAAATTTGCAACGCTAAATGCTAAATGAGTATTTCATTTGCAATTCCGGTTCATCCGGGTTAGGTTTATGCTTTTAATTCCCAATTGTTTCTCCCCAGAATTTTTTCCATTTCATGAAGGAAGCTGTCTGTGGGAGACACTTTCATTTGTGTGATCAAACGATACTCGCCATGGGACGGCGCATGCAAGCGAAAACCCAAGCCGCATTTCCCTGAATGGTCCTGGCAAACGCGGTGTATTTTGCTCACCATATCATCCTCAAGCCCGGCTGTTGATACAGAAAAAATCACCCACTTGATCAGCTGCTCTCTGGCCTCTTTGAGAGGAATCACATTGTCCACATGGATTTCATTGGTGTCATTCCGGGCTTCCAGCCTGCCATGCACAACCACCATTTCATGGGCCATCAGTGCTTTTGATACTTTTTCATATGTCTTGGGAAATACCACACAATCCCCTTCCCCCTCCAAATCCTCCATTTTAAAACGCGCCATGGCTGAGCCTGATTTGGTAATGGTTTTTTTGGTGTTCACGATCATGCCGCCCACGCGCACTTTTGTCCC
This sequence comes from Elusimicrobiota bacterium, assembly GCA_028278255.1. GTDB lineage: Bacteria > Elusimicrobiota > Elusimicrobia > FEN-1173 > FEN-1173 > JANQER01. The sequence continues at coordinate 2,383 of JANQER010000178.1, forward strand.
TGAAGGCGGCAATTTGCCCAAGGTAAAATTGGCATAACTTTTGAGTTCCTTACGATAGCGCGCCAAAGGATGTCCGGACAAATAAAAACCCAAAACTTCTTTTTCATTGGCCAAGAGTGTGTGCTCCGACCATTCATCAACCACAGGTTCCTGAGTGGGCGCCAGCGTGGCCGTGGTCCGGCGAACTGCCACCACTTCTCCCATGTCAAACAATGCCCCTTGTCCTGTGTTGGCCTGCTCACGGGAATTATTGGAACGTGCCAGTGCGGTTTCCACTTGTGCAAACATTTGCGCACGCCAGCGGCATTGTTCCAGCATACGCACCTCTTCACTTTCCTGCCCCAACACCATGCGAAATCCGTCAAAAGCCCCGGCTTTGACCAAAGATTCCAGTACTTTGCGGTTGGCCTGCCTGGTGTCAATACGCAGAGTCAAATCATCAATGGACTTGAATGCGCCTTTTTCTTCGCGCGCCTGCAAGATAGACTGCACAGCGCCTTCTCCGACATTTTTAATGGCCAGCAAACCAAACCGGATCTGCGGGTTTTCTTTTTCTTCAGGAGAGCTTTCCACAGTGAACACATCAAAGGATTTTTGCACATCCGGGGGCATGATCTCAATGCCCATTTCCTGTGACTCGCTCATGTAAGTGACCAGCTTGGATTCCACTTCTTTGGACCCCAAATTGGAATGCCCGATTTCAGATTTCATCAGAGCCGCCATGAATTCCACAGGATAATTGGCTTTGAGAAAAGCGGTTTGATAAGACAATAATCCGTACGCTGATGCATGGCTTTTGTTAAATCCGTACCCGCCGAATTGCACCATCAAATCAAAAATTTTGCCTGCAATTTTGGCGTCCACTTTTTTGTGTTTGGCGCCTTCCATAAATTTGCCGCGCTGCTGCTCCATGATTTCAGGGATTTTTTTGCCCATGGCTTTGCGCAATAGGTCTGCTTCCCCGGGCGTGTACCCGGCCAATGCCGCTGCCAATTGCATCACTTGTTCCTGATACACAATAATGCCGTAGGTGTCTTTTAATATGGGTTCGCACAAGGGATGATCAAATTTGACTTTGGCGCGTGCGTGTTTTCTGGCCACGAATTCATCCAACATGCCTGATCCCATGGGGCCCGGACGGTACAAGGAAATAAGCGCCACCACGTCGGACAAGGTGGTTGGTTTTAATTTGCGGAGCAAATCACGCATGCCGCCGGATTCCAGCTGAAACACACCGCCTGTGCGTGCCTGCGCCAAAAGCCTGAAGGTGGCGGCATCATCCATGGGTATATTTTCTATATCAAAATCAGGGGCGTGCCGGTCTTTGGCCAAACGGGCAGCGTCACGAATCACTGAAAGCGTGCGCAGCCCCAAAAAATCCACTTTTAACAAGCCCAATTTTAACAATGATTCATCATTATACTGTGTGGTCACCACACCGCGGGACCCCTTGGACAAAGGCGAATTCTGTGTGATTTCCCCGGCGGCAATAATGGTGCCGGCTGCATGAACACCTGTGTGCCGTTTAATGCCCTCTAGTTTTTTGGCCAAATCCAAAAGCTTACGGATCTGAGGATCGGTTTTATAGAGATTTTGTAAATCAGGCACCACCTGTAATGCCGAATGAATAGTGGTCCCAAGTTCACGCGGGATAAGTTTGGCCACTTTGTCCACTTCAGACAAAGGCACATCCATCACCCGGCCCACATCCCGCACCACAAGCCTGGCCAGCATGGCGCCAAATGTAATGATCTGCGCCACAGACGCTTCGCCGTATTTGTGACGCACATATTCAATGACTTTTTCACGCCCGTCATCGGAAAAATCAATATCCAAATCAGGCATGGTGCGGCGTTCAGGATTAAGGAATCTTTCAAACAACAAGCCGTTTTGAATGGGATCAATGTTGGTGATGCCTAAAGAAAAAGCCGTGAGCGCGCCTGCGCCTGAACCGCGTCCCGGGCCCACAGGAATGCCCTGGGCTTTGGCATAATGGATAAAATCCCAAACAATCAGAAAATAAGTGGAGAACCCCATTTTCCGGATAATGCCCAATTCGTAATCCAGCCTGGTTTTGTAATCCGGCCGAATGTGGCCCATGCGCTTTTTCAGTCCTTCCAGACAAAGCTTTTCCAAATAGCTTTCCGGGCTTTCCCCCACAGGCACATCATAGCGCGGCAATAAAATTTGGTCAAAATTCAAAGGCAAGTGACAGCGCTCTGCAATCTTTAATGTGTTTTGAACGGCGTCAGGCACTTCTGAAAAAAGCGCTTTCATGTCATGCGGCATTTTGTAGAAGAATTCAGGAGACTCATATTTGAGCCGGTTGGTTTCCTCCAGCCTTTTGCCTGTGCCAATGCACAAGAGCACATCCTGGGCAAAATGATCTTCTTTTTTTAAATAATGGCAGTCATTGGTGGCCACCAGAGGGGTATTGGTTTTTCTGGCCAGATTGATCAACTGCGGCAGGACTTTTGTTTGATTGGGCAGGCCATGGTCCATGAGCTCAATATAAAAATTGTCTCGGCCAAAAATGGACTGGTAAGCCTCCAGCGACTGAAGGGCTTTTTGGTCCTGTCCTTTAAGGAACATCATGGGGATTTCCCCCTTTAAACACCCTGACATGCCAATCAGGCCTTCGCAATTCTCAGAAAGGATTTCTTTGTCTATGCGCGGCTTATAATAAAACCCCTCCAAAAAAGCCCGGGAAGAGAGTTTCATTAAATTTTTGTACCCGGTTTCATTGTAAGCCAATAAGGTCAGATGAAAAGACGCTTCTCCGGGAGACCCTTTCCGGTCCAAACGGGATTCAGGCGCAATGTAAGATTCCATGCCTATGATGGGATTAATGCCCACTTGCGTGCAGACCTGGTGAAATTCAATGGCCCCGAACAAATTGCCATGGTCTGTGATGGACAGGGACGGATATTTGGCAGCGGCCATACTTTTGATGAATTCAGACGGATTGCCTTTGTCATCCGTCAGACGGACAGCGCCGTCCAGCAGGCTGTATTCGGTGTGATTGTGGAGATGAATGAATTCTGTGTGTGACATAGATTAATATGGAACCACGGATAGACACGGTAAAAACAAAAATATCATGGTTTTTTAACTAACCCAAAATTTTTAGTTAAACGATATTACCGTTGATTATAGCTGTTCAAAAAAGTGAAACTGAAAATTTTCCTGAAGGGCTCGGAATGTGGCCGTGCTGCGGCCATGTTCCGAGGGGTGAACCCAGGGCGTTGCCCTCCTGAGCGCTGCGAAGGAAATTTCTCAACTGAGAAATTCGGGTTAAATGATTTGCCGTGTTCATCCGTGTGTATCCGTGGTTTCCATGTATTTTTTGTAGTCTGAGAAGTTGGATGATCAGGGTGATCGGAATAAACCCTCGGCTGGACTCATTATAGCTTTATGGGAAGGAAATGAAAAGAGACAGAGGAGAGCCTTTTGGCCCTCCCCTGTTCTATTGAATCTATTGTTCAACTGTTGTTAGAATTTATATCCCACCTGAAACGTGTAATGCAAACGTTTAATCGGCGGATATTGCGCCAAGAAGAAATCCGTGTGCGGCGGATCCTGGGCTTTTTTGTCAAACACATTGTTCACGCCCACAGACAGCTTGATGCGCTGGCTGAAATTTCCTGTGGTAGTCAAATTCACGTCAATAACACTATACCCGCCCATAGGCTCTTTCACCGGCAGCCATGTTTCAAGCTCGCCCAGGAAAAGGCCGTGCATGTACAGATTGAACTTGTTTTGGAACAAGAGTATATTGAGCCCGGCTTTGGCGTGCTGGCCGGCTGACATGGGCAGCCGGATATTTCTTTTTCCGGTCTCTGCTTCCACTGTGTGTCCATACACAGTGCCATAAGAACAGAAGAACTTGATTTTATCAAACAATGAAAAATCAAGGGTTGCTTCTGCGCCTTTGGTGATTTTTTTGCCCATATTTCTATATTGCTTGCCAAAAGGCGCCGGCAATGAAGCGTCACTGACCAGCTCAATCACATCTCTGATTTCATTGGCATAAATACTGCCGGTCATTCTTGCTTTGTCTCCAAGTTTGTGAATCACGTTCAATTCATAGGAAGTCAGTTTTTCAGGCTTCAGATTCTGATTCCCTTTAATCGATGTGTCGTTGGGAAGATCCTGTTCATTCACAGCCATGGGATCAGGCGTCAAATAACCGCCGCCATATAACAACTTCACTGTGGTGGCATCCGTCATATCCCACATGGCAGACACTCTGGGAATTGTAACGATTTTATCGTATGTGTTACTGTCTTCAAACATCACGCCCAAAATGGTTTTTATTTTGTCTGTGACCTGAATTTCGTCCTGCAAGCTGAAATTCAAATACCGCATGGTCACATAATAGGCTCTTTTATTGGCCGCGTCAATCGGCGATGAAGTTCTGCCGCTTCCCAAATTCGGCAGCACAGTGTTGTTTTCATAAGAAAGGCCTGTGAGCAAACTGTTTTTGTCCGAAAAATTAAAGCGGAATTTTTCTTCAATGAGAAAAGCCGTGGTCTGTGCCACAAACTGTTTAAACGTGCCGGTACCGAGGAGGTAAGACAATCGGTTCCTCCTGTCCCATCGCTGAAACTGAAAAGTCGAGACGGAAGACCATTTGTCTCCTTTGAGTTCCTTTAAAACACGCGCATTGTGAGTGGTTTCTTTCACTTTTGTATGCGTGGGCTGCGTATAATAACGCGCGCCCAAATAAGTACCTACACCCGGCCACACTGTTTGGTTAAAATCATAATCCAATTGCAAGCCGGAATCTTTTTTAAGCTTCACATAAACATCAGTGTCATCCCAAAACAAATAAAAATCATCAGGCTTGTTGTTGTTAAAAACAATGGAGGACCCGCCAAAAGATGTTTGGCTTTCCCTGGTGGCGCGGCTGTAAATCTCAGGGTACTCTTTCTGCATATTTTGGCCTTTTTTACTGAAATTCTTAAACACAGACAAATATGTGTCCCAGGATCCTGATTTCTTTCCATAAACAATAGAAGCCTGCTTTCTGTCCCATTTTCCATAAAGCATGTTCACTTCCAAACCATTCATTTTTTCTCCTGATTTGGTCACAATGTTCATAACGCCGGAAAAAGAGTTTCTGCCATATAAGGAGGCATAAGGCCCGGCAATGAATTCCACGCGCTCAATGCCTTCCACTGGCAAGCGATGTTCCCATCCATATCCTGACCCGCCTTTTTCACCAATCTCCATGCCGTTCAAAAGGACTTTCATTCTTTTTTGCGTGACCATTCCCCGTATCACTGGCACGCCGTTTTTTTCATTCCCTATATAATTCTGCCAGGTCACGCCCGGGAGGTCTTTTTTCACCAAATCAAATACTGAGCGGTAACCGCGCGCGCGCATTTCATCGCCGGTGATCACAAACACATTGGCCGGCGCGTCTTCCACGGATTCTTCTTTGGCAGACGCGATCACAACTGTCGGGATATCCAGGAATAACATTTCCTCAACGCTTTCCATCTCATATCCGCCCACAGCAAAAGACATGGTTGGACACATGGTGAGTGTCATGCAAAACATTAATGCGAGACTTAAATATTTTCTCATATGCTTTATTCTCCTTAAATAATGATTAGAATAAATTCCCCCAGAAGATCCCTCGTCTGCATTTCACAGCCCTTCAATTATGCAACAAACATGAAAAAAATACAATATGCAGTAAAAACTTTTTTATTGTATAGATTTTTTTATTATCTCTTCATTAAAACGGAAGGATATGAAAGTTTTAATTTCAAAGAGAATGTTATTTGATTAAGCTTTACCACTCAATATTGGGCTGGAGTATGAGCTGAAATTCTTTTTGATCAGGAAGTTTGAGCGCACCGCTGTACTTTTTGCCTGTGCGCCACAAAATCCCCACTGCCATGGCAGGCACAAGCCTTTTCCCTTTTTGAGGAAATTTCTTATCAAACACCAAATGATGCTGCACAGGCTGAAAGCGGCTTTGGCTAAAATCAAATTTGTACATGATGCCGCTGTTGTCCAGCCAATGGCGCCCGTTGGACGTAAAATCTGTGCGGCTTCTGCGCGCGCCCAGATAGAAAACATCCCGAATGCCTTGATGTGTGTGCCATTTCGCGCCCACACGAAAGCTCCAGCGCAATTTGGTGTCCTGCCGGATCCAATCCCCCTTGACCTTCCATTCCCCCTCCACCCAATCATCTCTGATAATGTCATTGTTTCTGATATGAAAATTCCCAGCGCTTAATAAATAACCCATGTACCCTCTGCCTTCTCCGTATTGAATCTTTTTCACAGGCTTAAAATTAATCATATTCCCCAAAAACAGAGACACAGCCCAGGGTTCTTCAAATCCTGCGGTTAAAGCCTGCACCAAATTTGTGCTGTCAGACAGATCGGCTTGGTTGTAAAAATGAGGGGCTTGCTTTTTTGTATACGCGCCAAGAATAGGCAGTGGATTCACACTGGCTTCAAGAAGGAGTATACGGGGAATGGGCGAGCTTAAAAAGAGTTCTTGATAGATCTCCCACTCAGTCTTGTCCTTATAAAAGGGAACAGCCTGCGGAGTGAGATGCACATACAGATCCGCGGCTGTGTAGTAAGCATCCAATTGATACTCAAACTCAGTGGTCAAGCAATGCACACTGCCAAAACAAAACACCATCATTGACAGGAAAATCACGACTAGAAACAAAAAGCTATTCCCCTTCATGCCAAAATTATCGGCTATATTGTCTTTATTTATTAGACCGGTTTTGGTATATATTTATAAACAATACGGCATGTTAATAAATTTTTGGATAATATTGTTGTAGGGGCCGACGGCTGTCGGCCCTATCAAAAGGATGAATTTATGAATTCTGCTTTTTTGTTGACGGCTGTGGTGGTTGTGTTTGTTTTTGGGTTTCGTGTTTACGGGAAATTTCTTGAAAATCTGTTTGACATTAATCCCGCCAACAAAACACCCGCCCATGAGAAATATGATGGTGTGGATTATGTGCCGGCCAAACACTGGCTGGCGCTGTTTGGCCACCATTTTTCCTCTATTTGCGGGGCCGCGCCTATCATTGGACCGGCTGTGGCTGTGGCGTATTGGGGATGGGCGCCCACACTGGCCTGGATTGTGCTGGGCACGCTGCTGATGGGCGCTGTGTCTGATTTTTCTTCACTGATCATCAGTGTGCGCCATGAAGGCAAATCCATGACAGATATTTCAGGGCAGGTGATCAGCCGCAGGGCCAAGATTGTTTTTGGTGTTTTCATATGGATCGCACTTGTGCTGGTTATTGCTGTTTTCGCGATTCTGGCAGCCAAAACATTCGTGAATGGCCCCAAGGTGGTGCTGCCGTCCCTGGGGCTAATCCCGATTGCAGTTCTCTGCGGGTGGCTGATGTATGCCCAAAAAATGAATATGCTTCCCATTACCCTGATCGGGATTGGCCTTATTGTGGCCTGCCAATGGGGCGGCCGGCATCTGCCGATTCAGACCCCTGAAAAAGTCTTGGGATTTCAAGCTGAGCAATTTTGGATTCTATTATTTTTGATTTATTGCTTTGTGGCTTCAGTGACGCCTGTTCAATATCTGCTTCAACCCAGAGACTATCTGGCCTCTTATATTTTGTTCGGCGCTGTGGGCGCAGGCTTGATCGGCGCATTGGTGTCCGGACTTCCCATGCAGGCAAAAGCTGTCACAGAATTCAATCCTGGTTCATGGCCGAGCGCCGGCATTTTGTGGCCTATGATGTTTGTGACTGTGAGCTGCGGGGCCATTTCAGGGTTTCATGCGCTGGTGTCTTCAGGCACAACAAGCAAGCAGCTGAGCAATGAATGCCATGCGTGCCGGATTGGTTACGGCGGCATGCTCATGGAAGGGCTGATGGCAGGACTGGTTGTGGTGTGCGTGGGCGCCGGGCTCAGCGTGGCGCAGCACGCTCAAATTCTCAAGCACGGTCCAGGCGCTATTGTGGCTTTTGGCACTGGTTATGGAGAAATCACCAAGCCTTTTTTAGGCGGGTACGGACAGATTTTTGCCATCAGCGCTTTAAATGCTTTTATTCTCACCACTCTGGACACAGCCACCAGGCTGTGCCGGTATTTAACCACTGAGCTCACTGGCATCAAAAACCGCTATGCGCCCGCTGCTTTGGTTGTTTTGGTGTCAGGGACTTTGGCTTTTTCAGGGCAATGGAAAAAGATATGGCCTGCTTTTGGCACCTCCAATCAGTTGATTGCGGCCTTATCTTTGCTGGTGATCAGCGCCTGGCTGCTGGCCAGGGGAAAGCCTGCCAAGCCCGTTGTTATTCCCGCAGTGATCATGCTCCTGACAACCACAGGGGCTTTTATCTGGCAATTGTATAAAGCCTTGACCAAAACCCCTCATCCTGATTATCTCATCATGGCTGTGATTCTTGTCCTTCTTTTTCTCAGCTTTTTCATGCTTTTTGAAACCTGGAAAAAAGTCAAAAAATACCTTATTATTAAGTATTAGCAAGCAAAGAACTTAATCGGATTAAAACCAATGCAGTTTAGATAAGCGTAGTTGCCCGATTTATCGGGCTCTTTAAGACAAATAAATGCATTAAAAGCGCCCCATAAATGGGGCAATTACAAAAATCAGGCTTACCTAAACCGCATTGGGATTAAAACGCCAAATTCTAAGGAACAAATGAGACATTTAACTCTTTTTGCCTAGGGAATGAAAGGTCAGACTCTGTGTTTTGGTCTTTGTTTTTTGGAATTTGTATCTTGAGTGGTTTGCAAAAAATATTTTCCCAAAGGAAAGGGTCTTTTGATTGTTTTTATATGTTTTTGTAGTCTGCCGATTTATCGGCGCTTTTTTAAATGGCTTGCATCTTGTCTCTTGGTTATTGGATTTTGTTTGTATCTTGTTTCTTGGAATTTGGTCATTTCCGGTTTATCCGGGTCAGGGAGATCGCATGAATCCTTTCCTCATCACCATTCTGGCCATGGGACTGCTGTTCACGGCATGCCAAAGAAGACCGCATGCCCCCATTGATTTGGATGATATTAAAAAGCGCAAAAGATTGATTGCCCTGACAGGGTATGATGCCAATAGTTATTTTATCTATAAAGGCCAGCCCATGGGATATGAATATGAAATGCTGAGCCGATTCGCCAAGAATCTGGGGTTGTCTCTGGAAATGCGCGTACAAAAGAACAAAGACACAATCTTTGAGGCTTTGATGAACGGGCAAGGGGATATTCTCGCCGCCAATTTAACAGTGACCAAAGAGAGAAGACAAAAATATAAATTCACCAATCATCTGATGACCACCCGGCAGGTCCTGGTACAAAGAAAGCCTCAGAATTGGCAGAAAATGGCAAAAGCGCAGCTCTCCAAAAAACTCGTGCGGCACACCATTGACCTGATCGGCAAAACCGTGCATGTGAGAAAAGAATCTTCCTACTACTCCAGACTCCGCAGCCTGTCCGATGAGATCGGGGGAGACATCTTTATTGTGCCTGCGCCGGGAGACATGCCCACGGACGAACTGATTAAACAAGTGGCGCAAGGGGACATTGATTACACTGTGGCGGATGAAAACATTGCATTGGTCAATCAGGCCAATTATCCGATCCTTGACATCAAAACCCCGATCAGTTTCCCGCAAAAAATCGCCTGGGCCGTGCGGCCGGAATCTTTGGATTTGCTGGAAGCCGTCAATGAGTGGATTGATCAGATGAAAAAACAGCCACTTTTCCATGTGATTTACAATAAGTACTACAAAAACAAACGGAAATTCAGAGAACGCTTAAGCAGTGAGTTTTTTTCTCAAAAAACAGGGAAAATTTCAGAATATGACGAGTTGATTAAAAAAGAGGCAAATGCCATGAATTGGGACTGGCGTATACTGGCGGCACAAATGTATCAAGAATCCCAATTTGACCCAAAAGCTGAATCATGGGCAGGCGCTGTGGGCCTGATGCAGCTCATGCCAAAAACCGCTGCGGGTTTTGGCGCCACGGATCTTTTGGACCCAGTGGAAAACATCAGGGCCGGGACCAGCTATTTGAAATGGCTGGACATTTATTGGGCACAAGACATCCCTGACGACGAGGAGCGTTTAAAGTTTATTTTGGGCTCATACAATGCCGGACAGGGCCATGTGCTGGATGCCAGGAAACTCACTGAAATGCACGGCAAAAACCCCAATTTGTGGGCGCATGTGAGCCAATTTGTCCTGCTCCTGTCTGAAGAAAAATACTTCAATGACCGCAATGTTCGTTTCGGGTACTGCCGCGGAGAAGAACCTGTGAATTACGTGAAAGGCATTTTGGAACGCTACGAACATTACAAGAAGTTTGTGGAATAGCGCCCGTTATTGACTCCGGGAATCAGGCAGCTAGTTTGTAAGCTTTGGGTGAGGATTTTTGAACACGCCAAAATAGAGAATTCCTCCCACAGCCAAGACAATGCCTGCACGGAAATAGGCCCAGGGGTCTACATGCAGCGCCAAAACAAGGCTGATCGCAATCCCAATATAAGGGACACAATTTGGCACGCGAAAAACCCCTTCTTTGACAGGCTCGTTTTTGCGAATAATAATGAGACTGGCATGCAAAACAATGAAAACCATGATGAGAAGAAAACTGGTGGTTTGCGCCATCACACTGACCCCGCCGGTTAAGACCAATAAAACACAAACAACAAAAGCTGCGGCAATGGCTGCCCAAGGGGTTCTTCTCTTGGGATGAATGGCCTTTAACGAGCGGGGCAAAAGCCCCTGATCAGCCATGCCATAAAGCAGACGGGAAGACATGATGAGATTCGCCAATCCTGTATTGCTGATGGCAATCAAGGCAATGGCCGCAAAACCCCAGGGAGGCAATGGGAAACCTGCTTTTGTGAGAACGTCCAAAAGAGGGGTGCCGGAAGCGCCTGCTTCTTGCGCGGACATTGACCACAGCACAGCCAGCACAACCAGAATATACAAAACCGTGGACACAGCCACAGCCGTGAGAATAGCGCGCGGAATGTCTCTTGTGGGATTTTTGGATTCTTCAGCCAAATTCACTGTGTCCTCAAAACCAATAAAAGCATAGAAGGCCAATAAAGCCCCTGACAGGATAAAACCCAGATTTTTCGTAGGCAGCACAGCCTTGGCCAGCTCTTCGCCGCTTTTTTGAGAAGCAAACACAAACCCCACAATCACCACCAAGATCAAGCCTAAAAATTCAATAATGGTCATGATGTTATTGGCCCTCACAGATTCACGAATACCCCAAAAACTGACGCAGCTGATCAAGAAAATGAAAACCACTGCCACTGGTATTTGCGGAACAGGGAAAAAGACTTGCAGGTACCCATAAAGAGCCAAAGACACAGTGGCGGCTGAAGTGACCCCGCTGGCCAAAACAAGCAATCCCACAAAAAACGGCATAATGGGGTGTTTAAACGCATGTGCGCTGTAAGCCGCAGCCCCTCCGCTCTTGGGAATACGGGAACTTAGTTCTGCATAGGTCAATCCTGTCACAGCCGCCAATGCCGCTGAGACGAGGAACGACACCCACGCGCCTTGGCCTGCAGTATGCACCACTTTTCCGACAAGCGCATAGATGCCAGCGCCTAAAATATCACCGATCCCGTATAGAATAAGAGCTGTCAATCCCAATCGACGCGCCAATGTGGGCATGCTTGACCTCCGGTTTAATAAATTTGCAACTATTTCATGTAACCACAGATGAACACGGATAAACACGGTCAACCCGAATTTTTCAATTGAAAAATTCCCTTCGCAGAGTTCAGGAGGGCTTCGCCCTGGGTTCACCCCTCGGAACATGGTCACAGCGTGCCCACATTCCGAGCCCTTCGGGGAAAATGTCAGTTGCACTTTTTTGTTCCATTATTTCAGTCGAAAAAATCAGGCAACTGACATTTTCGGGTTAATACAAATAATATTTGAATTCAATTACAATTCCAAAACCTTGACAACGGCCTGCCTTAAGGACTGAATGCCTTCTCCTGTGCGGCAGCTCACCCATAATAGATCTGTTCTTTGTAACCCAAACACAGCAGCAATGTCACGGCGCTGTGCAAAGGCACGGGAAGATTTGACTTGATCAGCCTTGTTGGCCACAAGGCAATAGGGGATGCGAAAGTTTTGAAGCCATTTGACCATTTGATGGTCCAGATTTGTCGGTCCCACTTTGGCATCAATCAGCACGTATACCATCCGTAAAGTGGTTCTGCCTGTCAAATAGCCTTCAATCATTTGGCGCCATTGCCTGCGTTCGGATTCAGGCCCCACAGCAAACCCATATCCCGGCAAATCCACGACCCACCGGTTGTTTTCCACCAAAAAAACATTGATGGTACGGGTGCGGCCAGGGGTTTGAGACACGCGCGCCAGGTTTTTTTGCTGGCAAAGGGCATTCAAAACAGAACTTTTTCCCACATTGGACCGGCCCACAAATGCCACTTCACATAAACAATCGCCCAATTGACTGGGATCAACTTGTGTTGTCAAATAACGGGCTGATTGGAGCCGGCTCATGTAAACCTCTTTAAATATTATATTTCTTGTTTATTTTTCACTGGAACATTGTAAAATAATCGTACATACTTATTGTAATGGATCGCCTCCATCATTTATTGAAGAGTATAACAAAATTATGCTGCCACCGATCAAACTGACACATGAAGAAATAAGCGACCTGAAAGAATTGGGCAATATCGGGACTGGATTTGCTGCGTCCCGGCTGGCCAATCAAATCGGCGTCCGATGCGTTGTCAGCCTGCCTGAAGTTTTCACCTTAAGCGAAAGCACAATGCAGGAACGATTGGGGCATCACGATGATTTTTCAGTTGCCGTTGACATCCGCATGCGGGGAGATTTTGACTCCACCATGTTTCTCTTGATGACCACACAATCCGCAGACATGGTCATTGATTATATGAAAAGATCCTCTTCAATGAAATCCGGCACACTCGTTGACTTGCCGCGGGAATACGCGCTCAAAAAACTCGGAGAAGACATGATCGGCGGATACTCCAACGCTGTCAATGACTTCCTGAAAACCACAAGCCATGTTCTGTCCCCGGAAATGGTCATAGACCTTTGGTCCAAAGCCCTTGAAAAAATTCTGGGCAGGATCATTAAAATAGACGGGGAACAAATATTGATCCAATCCCATTTTTCTGCCCCTGACCAAACCTTTAGCGGAACTTTTGCCTATATCCTCAACAGAGCCAGCCAGCATTTTGTCTTCAATAAACTTCATATGATGACGAACACATATTGAATTTTTGATTTTTGATTTGCGATTTTTGATTCAAAAACATAATTGTCGCAGGGGCGGGGGCATCCCTTCATACAAACAGGGACCATATACAGTCCTACAAACCTGCACCATGCCTAGCGGCATGGTCTAGCGACATGGAGCAACGCCTCGACAACGAGTTGAATTGATATTTTTCAAATTAAAAATCGCAAATCTAAAATCAAAAATTTTCTAGAGTCTTATAATCTTGTCCACGTGGCCGTATAGGATTCCTTCCAGCTTTCTTGCGCCAAAAGAACTGGAGGTATGTATATAAACCCGTTTGGGCCTTTTTTCCTGAGACAGGGAAACAATATGCTTGGCCACAGGCGAAAAATTCTCCTGGTCATCATAACCGATCACATAATCCAGACTGACATCTTCAAATGTGTCCGTGTCCAATAAATGAATGGCCTCTTGCACTGTCCTGGCCAGCTGCCACCCAGGCGGCGGGGTCCGCGCATCATCCACAAATAGTTTCATGTTTTGTTGCCTTTTTATATTTTTGCTTTTTTGTTTCGGATTTTGGATTTAGAGTTTTGAGCTTGTTTCTCTAGATCCACCAGTTGGTCTCGAAAACGGCCGTCACGTTTCCAGGCGCGTCCCCAGCCTTCCATAATGAGCTGCGCATCAATGGAACGGCCGGTTTCTGTGAAAACATAAGCCAGCAAACGGCCGTATTTGTCCCGGACCCTTTGATCAAAAACCAGCCGCACACACTCGCCTGCCAATGACTGATTTCTTCCGGCCGCTTCACCATACCCTGAATGCCCTTTTTCAGGCGTGTCTACCCCATAATATCTTAAACGCTCTCTTTGTTTGTTCCATTCAATAGCAATTGTGTCCCCATCCAACACCTGGGCCACACGCGCTTTGGGCAAACGTGACACATCAGAGCAAAAAACCCCTTCCGGCGTTTTTTGCAAATAAACATCTTCGATGTATTCAGTTGATAATAAATCCTGAGAGCTGCTTGAAAAATGATAATAAAGAGAGGCGCCCCCTGCACCAATTAAAACGCCAAAAACAATGCATAAAATGTAGCGGCATATAATAAATTTTCGATTTATGATTGGCGATTTTTGATTCAAAAACATAAGGATCATTCTCCCCGGCCGGGCTTAATCAAAAATCGCAAATCTAAAATCAAAAATAACATCATGGCCTTGAACAAATCAGGATGGGCCCCAATAGGGTAAAAACAATCCCCCAAGAACGAAAATGCCATGGGGCCAAAAGCAAAAAAAATTGCCGCGCCTTTGAAGGATAATAAGCAGAAAAAAACATGATGATGGTTTGTAAGAGGGAGAACACAGCCAAACCATACAGAATTTTAGGGAAAGAGGATGTCGGCGCAATTATAAACAGACCCGCACAAACAACCAAGGGGCCGGCGCTCACCACAAGAGCCCGCTTTTCACGAACAGACCTGAGCAATAAGTATTTGGCCAAACGGGGGTAGACAAAACAGAAAAAACCGTCCAAGACCCATAAGACGCCCAGCACCCAGTAGATCCAATTCATAATAAACAATCCTTTTCTTATGACTTGACTCTCTGGGCAGCCTGTTTGAGGGCCTCCTTGATTTCACTTAATACAGTGGAGTGAGAATCAAATCTGAATGTCACGCCTTTTTGGGACGGGATGAGCTCTTCGCTTGTGCGCGGGCGAAAATATGTCCTGATGTCAACCAGTTTTCGCCCTTTGAATTCTTTGATCATCACATAAACCACTTCAGCGTCATTCTTGTCGATTGTGGCAACAGGTTCATCCGCTTTTGTAAAAGCATCGATTTTTTCCATGGCAGCCAGCAAATCCGCTGCTTTGACCAATGGCAGACTGACGCCCCTTTTGGTGGGCTTCATTTCCATGTCATCAATTGACCGATAATAAACACGGATGTCAATGAGGTCCCGGCCCTTATATTCTGTCACAGCAATCCACACTTCTTCACTGGAATTTTTTTTGAGCTTTTTCAAGATTTCAGACAAGATCTTTCTCCTTTGCTCGTAATCAATTCAGCACATTTACATGCTGCGGGAAATTTTAACCACCTTATATGTCAGAGCGCCGGCTGGGAGACTGATGGCCACTTGTTCGCCTTCTTTGTGGCCCAAAAGAGCTTCTGCCACAGGGGACCGAACAGAGATGCGTCCCTTTGAAAAATCAGCCTCTGCGCTGTCCACCAGGGTATAAACAACTTTCTCTTTTGTCTTGAGGTCTTCCAGGTCAACTGTTGCCCCGATTCTGATTTCTCCGCTTTGAACAGATGCTTCTTCTATAATACGCGCTGACCGCAATTTGCCTTCCAGTTCATTGGCCCGGCGCTGCACTTTTTGCTGCTCCTCTTTAGCGGCATGGTATTCAGCGTTCTCCTTTAAATCCCCTTTTTCCGCTGCTTCTTTGATTTCTCCGGCCAATTCCTGCCGGCGCTTTTTCATGTTTTTGAGGTCTTCCCTCAGTTTTTCATACCCGTCGCGGGTTAAAAATGTTTCACCAGCCACAAAAACCTCCATCATATATTATTTTGGGTTAATTTCTACAAAATGACTATTTTGTTGGTTACATATTATATATATATATTTTAGTATAATTACAAGGGACTCGGAAAATATTTTTATGCGCTCTATAGAGACACTCAAAAACAACTTTGTTTTTATTCCAGCCTGTTTATGCCTGGTCACTTTTCTTTTATTTGGGCCAAGCCTTTCCTTTGAATTTGTGTATGACGACCAATGGACCATTGTTAAAAATCCTTCTATACAATCATTACAGCCTGTCAGCCGTTTTTTCCTGGACAAAAACACATTTGCTCTCCCCAGCACAGGAATGAATGACACCGCATACCGTCCGCTTCCAACGCTTTGGTTTGCATGGGATTATAAAATGTGGGGATTGAACCCTCTCCCGTACAAGCTCTCAAATCTGACCCTCCATGCCATGAATGGCATACTGCTGTTTTTCATCCTCTTATCACGCATGCGCTTAACACGTTCTGCTGCCTTCTTCGGGGCTTTGTTATTTCTTGTGCATCCGGCTCAAGTGGAATCTGTTGTGTGGGTCACACAAAGATCCAACCTCCTCTGCTTATTGGGCATGCTCCTGGCCTTCTGGGTCCTGACGGACCGCGCACAGGACAAATCGTCTCTAAAAACATTCATCATTAAAATGGCTTTGCCGGGATTTTTGTTTTCAGGGCTGGCCTTGTTGTCAAAGGAAACCGGTGTGACTTTTTTGGCTCTTTTTGTCCTTTGGGACATCCTTTTTTCAACAAGGCAACCCATCCCAGGCGCCCGCCCCTCACGAAAACTCATTGTTTACGGTTTTGTGTTCATGAGTGTTCTCCTGTGGCTGTTTTTGCGTTATGAGGTCCTTGGACACCTCCCCCAGCGCGCCCCGCGGGAAGGGAGTTATGTGATCAATGCACTGACCGGTCTTGCCTCTGGATGGGAATACTTCAAGCTCTTGTTTTTTCCGTTGGACTTGCGCGTGAGCCATTGGGAATATTTTGACAATCCACTGAAAAGCGCACTGGTTTGGAAAGGACTGGCCTTATTGATTGCCTCCACTGCTTTGATGGCTCTTGGCTGGAAAAAACATCGCAGAGCTGTTTTTTTCACAGGATGGATCATCCTCACTCTGCTGCCTGTCTTGAATTTGATTCCCATAGATACTTTTGTGGCAGAGAGATTTTTGTACGTGCCTTTGGCGGGATTGGCAGGTTTGTCCGCATGTTTTTGGGAAAAAACAGAGAACACGCTTCGAAAATACAATGTCGGACACACTCCCAAAAAACGATTCCTCTTTTTTTTGATCTTTCCCTTCACACTGGGGATTGTCACATTCAAGCATATTCAAGTTTGGCAAAAAGACTTAACGCTCTGGAAATCTGCTGTTCAATCAGAACCTGACAATCCTTTTGCCCGCGCCTGTTTGGCAGAAGCCTATATGGGCACGGACCGTTTGGAGGAAGCGAAAACAGAATACAAAATTGCGCTCACCAAAAAACCGACTGTAAGCATTGCCTTTGCTGCCATGAACAACTTGGCGGAATTACTGAACAAATTGAACCAGCCGCAGGAAGCCCTTCAATGGAGTGAAAAAGCATTAACCCTCCGGCCTCACGCCAGAACAGCCCTGTATAACAAAATTGTTTCTCTGTCTATGCTGAATCAAAAAAATGCCGCAGAAAAAACCCTGACAAAAGCAGAAAAAACATATCCAACTGATCCCGGATGGCCCCTTCTCCGAAAAAAAATCATTCATTTTCCCCAGCCCGAATGCAGTTTAGATAAGCTGTAGTTGCCTGATTTATCAGGCTCTTTAAACCCGGTTTTTGCATTGGGAAATGAGAAGCGAGAATATCTTTGTGGCCATTCATTACAAAAATCGCAAATCAACAATCCAAAATCAAAAAATTGTCCCTATTTTCCCGTCATATGCTGCGCATTGAGAAGGTCATTGAGTTCTTTCTCAGACATTATTTTTTTCTCCCGCATAATATCACGGACTGTTCGTTTGGTGGCATAAGCTTCTTTGGCTACTTCAGCAGCCCGGTCATAGCCGATCCTCGGGGCCAAAGCCGTGCACATGGCCAGGCTTTTTTCAATATATCCCTCACACACCTCTTGGCGTGCTGTGATGCCATTGAGGCACTTGTCTGCCAGCAATCGTGACACATTTGAGATGAGCGTCATAGACATCAGCAGATTGTATGCCATCAAAGGAATCATCACATTCAATTCAAAATTGCCGGACTGCCCCCCTATTGTGATTGCCATATCATTTCCCATGACCTGTGCCGCTGCCATGGCCACAGCCTCGGGAATCACTGGATTGACCTTGCCGGGCATAATGGAACTGCCAGGCTGAAGAGACGGCAAGCTAATCTCTCCCATACCGCAGCGCGGCCCAGACCCCAGCCACCTGAGATCATTGGCAATCTTCATCAGACTCACAGCCACGGTTTTCAGGGCGCTGCTTGTTTCCACAGCAGCATCCCGCGCGGCCAATGCCTCAAAACGGCTGGGCGCGCCCACAAAAGGAAGATTGGTGTCAGAAGCCAATTTTTGAATGACTTGTTTCACAAACAAGGGGTCTGCATTGAGCCCTGTGCCAACAGCCGTGCCGCCCAAAGCCAATTCACACAAATGGCCTTGGCAATTTTTTATTCTTGTGATGCCATGCGCTATCTGACTGGCATAACCACTGAATTCCTGCCCCAGCCGCATAGGCACGGCATCCTGCAAATGCGTACGTCCGATTTTTAATATACCGTCAAATTCTTTGGCCTTTTTTTGCAGGCTTGCCAAAAGAATGTCCAAAGACGGAAGCACCTCATGCGCCAGGGATTCCATGGCCGACACATGCAAAGCCGTGGGCATCACATCATTGGAAGACTGCCCCTTGTTCACATGATCATTGGGATGCACGGCTTTGGCGCCTTTGTCTTTGCCAAGGATTTCAGCTGCGCGATTGGCAATCACTTCATTGGCATTCATGTGGGTGGATGTGCCGGAGCCGGTTTGAAAAATATCCACAGGGAATTGATCTGCTAATTTCCCTTCAAGCAGCTCATGACAGGCTTGGACAATCGCTTTTCCCGTCTTTTCGTCGAGTTGACCAGCCGCTGTATTGACCTGTGCGGCTGCGCGTTTGATCAGCGCCAAGGCACGAATAAAAGCCCTGGGAAATGTCCACCCGCTGACAGGAAAATTGTCAATAGCCCGCAAAGTCTGAATACCATAATAAACGTTATCTGGAACTTCTTTTGACCCCAAAGAATCTTTTTCAATCCGTGTTTTCATGTCTATCTCCTCACCAGGGTTCTGGTAATGTCAAAAACCATACAACTTTTTATTGTCAAAGGCCGCGCTTCGCGCCCCGCTTTTTTTAACCACGGG
>JANQER010000201.1 GCA_028278255.1 Elusimicrobiota bacterium
AGACACTGTCATGGTGCCTGATCAATTGTGGGGCAATTACAACCTCATCTACGGCATTCGCCGCAGCGCACGCGTGGTTAAATACCCCTTCTTTTCAGAAAAAGGCGGTTTTGACTCAGAAGGATTCGCTCAAAAAACCAAAGAAGCCTCCAGCCAAAAAAAGATTATTGTTCTTCTGAATTTCCCCAATAATCCCAGCGGATACACTGTCACGGAAAAAGAAGCTGATCGCCTCACAGATACACTCATTGAGACCGCCAAAAACGGATGCCAGGTTGTGGCTGTGTGCGATGACGCTTACTTTGGCCTCAGATTTGAAGACGATGCGGCCAAAGAATCTCTTTTTGCCAGACTTCTCCAAAAACATGACAATTTACTGGCTGTTAAACTTGACGGGGCCACAAAAGAAGATTATGTGTGGGGCTTTCGCGTGGGGTTTGCCACATTCAGCGCGGTGGGCGGTTCTGACCTGCACATGGCTTTGGAGAAAAAAGCCGGCGGCTGCATCCGCGGCATGATTTCCAATGATGCACAATTGTCACAAAGCTTGGTCTTAAAAGCCATGCATTCACCGGACTATCAAAAAGAAAAACAAGACAAATACAATGTCATGAAAGCCAGGTACCAAAAAACAAAAGAAGTCCTGGCCCGCCAGGAATTTTCTGAAACCTGGACAGCTTATCCGTTTAATTCCGGCTATTTTATGTGCGTGAAGCTCAAAGACCTCAATGCAGAAGAATTTCGTGTGCGGCTGCTGGATGAATACGGCATCGGCGTGATTGCCACCACAGCCACAGACATCCGCGTGGCCTTTTCCTGCCTGGAAGTAGACGAGATTGACAACCTCTTCACACTGATGCGTGAATGCGCATTAAAAATGAAAAATAAATAATTTCTCGCAAAGGAGAACAACATGAACACCATATACATTATAGATGTGACCAATAGAGACGGCGTGCAAACCGCCAAACTGGGACTGGCCAAACTTGAAAAAACAATGGTCAATATGTTCTTAAATGAACTGGGCGTGTTTCAGAGCGAATTTGGGTTTCCCACCACCCGCCATGAAACCAATTACCTCAATGCCAATATTGAATTGGCTGACATGGGCGTATTGAAACCCATTGTCTTGGAGGGATGGATCCGGGCTGTGGCGGCTGACGTGGAACTGGCCTTCAAACTCACCAAAGTCAAAGACTTTAACCTGTCCATCTCCACATCCGAACAAATGACCATTGGCAAATTTCAGGGACGCAAAACCCGGGAAGATGTGCTCAAAGACATGATAGGCGCTCTCAAAAAAGCCAAAGAACTCGGGGCCAAATCAATCGGCATCAATGCTGAAGATGCCTCCCGAACAGATATGCCTTATCTGATCAAATTCGCCCAAGCCGCCAAAGAACACGGGGCCGACCGGTTCCGGTATTGTGACACCCTGGGGTATGATGACCCTTTCACCATCTATGACAGAATTCATGAATTGGCCAAAGCCGTTCAAATGCCCATTGAATTGCACTGTCACAATGACCTGGGCATGGCAGTGGGCTGTTCAGTGGCCGGCGCAAAGGCTGCCATAGATGCAGGCGTAGATGCTTATATCAACACTTGTGTGAACGGCGTGGGAGAACGGGCCGGCAATGCAGACCTTTTATCTGTGATTCTGGCCATTAAAAAATCATCGGGCTTTGCTGATAAGTATAAACTAGACCCGCGCATTGACCTGTCCAAAACATGGCAATTGGCCAAATACGCCTCCTATGCTTTTGATGTGCCTTTGCCCATTAACCAGCCAGGCGTTGGGGCCAATGCCTTTGCACATGAATCCGGCATTCACGCAGACGGCGTTCTCAAAGACAGCCACAATTATGAACTCTACCATTTTGAGGAGCTGGGCCGCGGAGAACCTGATGTCATTGAAACAGGCCGCCTGATTTGCATCGGCGAATACAGCGGCATCAAGGGATTCCGGAATGTGTATGAAAAACTGGAAATCGAATTCAAAGACGATAAGGAAGCCAAAACCGTTCTGGATCTGGTGCGATACACCAATGTGCTCAAACAAAAACCCCTGGTGGCGGATGAACTCCGGTTCATTGCCAAATACCCGGAACAAGTCAGAAAAATCCTGACCCTTGAGCCCTGATCCGGATAAACTGGAATAAAAATCCGGAATTGCAAATTTAGCATATTAAATTTAGCATTTAGCATTTTAAAAACTTTAAATGCTTTTCATTGCTAAATGCTAAATTTGCACTGCTAAATGCTAAATGAATCGGTTCCCGAAAAAACCCCTTGCGCTATTCTTGTAAATAAGCTATGATATAGACTCGTAAGGATGAGGTTCAGATTCTGATGTCGTTTCAAAGTAAGTATGAAACCACGCAGGGAATGTCTCCTGGGTGGTTTTTTTATCTTTAAAGATTGTTCAGAAGTTGCAGCTATCAAATTTATCCTTAACAAGGCTGGTGATTGACAATGAAAGGTACAGTGAAATGGTTTAATGCTTCCAAGGGGTACGGTTTCATCACCCCGGAATCAGGCAGCAGCGATCTTTTTGTTCACTATTCCGCGATTGAAGGCGAAGGCTACAAAAATCTGACAGACGGCCAGTCTGTTGAGTTTGAGCCCGCCAAAGGCCCCAAAGGGGACCAAGCCACAAAAGTGCGCGCGGCATAAGCAAAAGAATTACAAACAAACACCCGCGGCAATTTCATCATTGCCGCGGGTGTTTTTATTCAATTGGGATTTGTTTGTCTCTTAAAATTTGAATGTTGTTTGACTATTGCCTCTTGGTTATTGGTTATTATTTGGTTATTGTTTCTTGGAATTTGGTTATTTCCGGGCTATCCGGGTGAGGGTTTCTCAATGTCAGCTGTATTTGAAAAAAATCGTCGTGCGGATGTACGCAATATTGCCATTATCGCACATGTGGACCACGGCAAAACCACCTTGGTGGATGCCATGCTGCGCCAAACCGGCGGGTTCAATGTGAAACCTGACGCAGCGCAGGAATGTGTCTTGGATTCCAATCCACAAGAACGTGAGCGCGGTATCACCATTTTGGCCAAGTGCACCTCTGTTCACTACAATGACGTACGTCTCAATATTGTGGACACACCAGGCCATGCTGATTTTGGCAGTGAAGTGGAACGCATCCTTAAAATGGTGGATGGGGTGCTGTTATTGGTGGATGCATTGGATGGCCCTATGCCGCAAACACGCTTTGTCTTGCGCAAATCCCTGGAGCTGGGACTGCACCCCATTGTGGTCATTAACAAAGTGGACAGACCTTTTGCTGATCCGCACAAAGCATTGGACGCGACTTTTAACTTATTCATCAACCTCGGCGCCACTGACCCGCAGCTTGACTTTCCCATTATCTACGCCTCCGGCAAAGACGGATGGGCTTCTTTGGATGCCAAGCACCCGACATCTGATCTTAAACCTCTATTTGACACCATTCTTCACAATGTCCCAGCGCCTCTCTATCATGAAGGCAAGCCTTTTCAAATGATCACCACCATCATTGACCACAACAATTATGTGGGCCGCATTGCCATCGGCCGGATTGCCAATGGAGACATCGCCTTGGGCCAACCCATTGCCCTGGTCAAACCAGACGGCAAAATCCATTCCGGAAAAGTCATAAAGCTTTTTGATTTCTACGGACTCACCCGGCGGGAAATTGACAAAGCCACAGCCGGTGACATTGTGGGCATTGCCGGCATAGAAGAAGCGCAAGTGGGGGACACAGTGACTTGCGCTGAAAACCCGGAAGCGCTTCCGCCTCTGGACATTGACGAACCCACCATTTCCATAGAATTCCTGGTCAACAACAGCCCATTCTGCGGACAGGAAGGCGAATTTCTGACCTCACGTCATTTGCGCGAACGGCTGGAACAAGAACTCAAAACAAACGTGGGTCTTCGGATTGAAGAATTGGACGGCACACAAGGCGTGTTCAAAGTGTCTGGCAGAGGCGAATTGCATTTGTCTGTTTTGATTGAAACCATGCGGCGCGAAGGGTTTGAATTGTCTGTGTCAAGACCTGAAGTGATTTACAAAGAAGAAGACGGGCAAACCCTGGAACCGGCTGAATATTTGGTGGTGGATGTGGAAAAAGATTATCAGGGCGCTATTATTGAAAGCCTGGGCAGCCGCGGGGCTGAGCTCAAAAACATGGCTGTGGAAGGCGACACACTTATCCGGCTTGAATACATTATCACTGCCAGAAGACTGATCGGCTTTAAATCAGATTTACTCACAAAAACAAAAGGCACAGGCCTTATGCATCATAGTTTTCACGGATACATCCCGCAGTCAGGCAATGCCAGCCACCGGGCTTCAGGCGTCTTGGTGGCCAAGGAACGCGGCTCTGTCACCGCTTATGCCCTCAACACCTTGCAGGACCGGGCACAAATGTTTGTGGCGCCGGGCGCAGAAGTGTATGAAGGCATGATTGTGGGCATGAACTCACGGGACAATGACATGGTGGTCAATCCCTGCAAGAAAAAAGCCCTGACCAATATGCGCGCGGCCGGCTCAGACGACACCATTCAACTGGCCCCGCCAAAAATCTTCACCCTCGAACAAGCCATTGAATTCATTGAAGAAGACGAACTGGTTGAAGTGACCCCCAAGAGCATCCGCCTCCGCAAAAAAGAACTCATGTACACAGTCCGCCGCCGCTCTGAGAAAGACGCATAACTTAATCACGGGACTCGTTCATCGGAACTCGTATCTCGTTTGAACTGTTGCGGAAGTCAGGCATGATAAACCT
This sequence comes from Elusimicrobiota bacterium, assembly GCA_028278255.1. Lineage (GTDB taxonomy): Bacteria > Elusimicrobiota > Elusimicrobia > FEN-1173 > FEN-1173 > JANQER01. The sequence goes on from JANQER010000201.1 coordinate 4,781, forward strand.
GTCTCCCCTCTCCCGTTTACGGGAGAGGGCATCGAGCCTCCGGCTCGAAGGGTGAGGGCGGTGTGGATGAAGATGAAATGGAAATCGGGACTCAGGAATCGTATCTCGTTAGATGAAAACTGTTTTGTTTTAACGAAATACGAGTTCCGATGAACGAGTCCCGTATAATAAGCTTAATACCCTCCGCGCCGGCGACCGCCGCCGCCACCGCCTCTTTTCC
>JANQER010000370.1 GCA_028278255.1 Elusimicrobiota bacterium
TAATCTGTAGATCTCTTTATGTGTTGAGCGGGGCGCGAAGCGCGGCTTTTAACCATAAAAAATCTTTTTGTAATGTTTTTGCCCACAGATTCTGTGAAAGAGCCTTAGAAATTTGTCCGCCCACTTTAGCATACGGTTCAGATAAGCGTAGTTGCCCGATTTATCGGGCTTTTTAAAGCAAATAAATGCATTAAAAACGCCCCATAAATGGGGCAATTACAAAAATCTGGCTTAACTGAACGGCATTGCGTAGGATAGGTATTATGTTTAAAAAAATATCACGTTTTATTATTTCTGGCCTTTCATTTTTTAATTTTAAATCTATCATTTCTATTGTTTTTTGTTTTACAATTTCCAATTTCAAATTTCCGACTGCGCTAGCAAGAAGTGTAGTGTGGGAACTACCAATTTCTGTTATTTCCCTAACTTTTTTATCTGCAAATGTTTATTCTTCTGCGTCTCCTGTTGATCTTTTGCAGGAGGCGTTGGAATTTTTTATGGATGAGAAATATGAGGAGTCCATTGAGATTTTTCAGCGGATTTTGCGCATTGATAAGAGTCATGAGATTGCCAAAAAAGGGCTTCGGAACGCGCAAAAGAAAAGACAGATTCAAATCGAGAAAATTCGCGAAAAAGAAGGGCCTGCTTTAAAATCCGCCAAAAAGCATATGAAGCGCAAGGAATGGGTGGATGCCATTGACCGCCTCAATGAGGTGCTGGAACGCGTGCCTGATCATCCGCAGGCTGTGTCAATGATGAAAAAAATACGCGCGTTCAATGCCAAAAAATTTAAAAAATCCAATTCGCTGAGCAGTGACTGGTATTTTGCCCAAGGGGTTTTGAGCTATATTGACGGTGATTGGTTCAAAGCGGCCAACAGCTGGGAACAGGTGTATATTTTTAATCCTGATATGGTGAGTTTGGCGGCTAAAATTGAAATGGCCAAAACAAAACTATCCGTGCAGCAGCAGAAAGAGAAGATTGTTTTGTTTCAAACTGTGGCCTGGGACCATTTGAAAAAAGGCCAGTATCAGGAAGCCATTGGGTCTTGGGAGGAAGTGTTGGCTCTTGAGGCACATAATGCAGAAGCGCGTGAAGGCATTCGGCAGGCCAAGCAAGCCGCCAAGCAAGCCTGGCGGAAAAACATGCAGGAAAGAATTGAAAAACTGTCAGCGCAGGCCATGGACGCTTACATTGACCGGAAATACAAAAAATCTCTGAAAATTTGGAAAAAAGTTTTGAGTCTTGATCCTGGGAACAGTTTGGGCGTTGAATATGTGAAGCGCATTCAAAAGCGGCGCATGACATCAGAGACATATAATTATAAAGAATATGAGGTGGGCGCGCCCATTGAGAGCGGGTATGAAAAGGCATTGGTTTTTATTGAAAAAAAGAAATATATAGAGGCCATTGAGTATTTGGAGCGTCATTTGAGCAAGCATCCGGATGATGAGAAAGCCCAGTCTGCCTTGGACAAAACGCGCGCAGAGCAAAATGCTGTGTCTGAAAAATGCTACAAGGACGGACTGGTGGCTTATTCGCAGGGACATAAATCCGTGGCCATTCAATATTGGCAGGATGCGCTCAAAGTGAATCACGAGTTTCAGAGAGCCAGGCAGGCATTGATCAAAGCGCTGGCAGAAGAAAAAAAATAAAACATTGGCTCACTTCGCTCGCGAAATTGGTCCGCCAGGAAGGCATGGCGGACGAAATAAAAAGGGAATCATTATGAATAATCGAATAAGTTTTGTTTTGCTCTTTGCACTTTGCGCTTTGCTCTTTGCCGGGGCTGTTGACGCTGGATCGAAAAAGAAAAAAGCGCCTGTGGTGAATCTTTTGGAGTCTGTGAATGTGCAGACGTCCGGGAAATTCACAAAAGTGATTATTCAGAGCCGGGAGCCTTTGCAGTATAAGGACATTAAGCGTGAAGACGGGGTGTATGTGTACATGTCTGAGGACACAGAGTGCGCGCAGTCTCCTCTTCAAAAGGTCACAGAAGGTTTGGTGGAAGAAGTGCGATACGGTTATAAAGGGGCCAAATCACCGGGGGACAAGCCCATTCCTTTGGATTATATTTTTTTAAAATTAAGGCAATCAGCCGGTTATTCCATTCAACAAAAAGAATGGATTTTGGTGGTTGAATTAAAGCCGCAGCGCAGGGCGCGTATACAAAAAGGAGAGGTGGGTTTGGCTGATGATTTTGAACCGCATGTGCCCAAAAACAAGACAAAACAATCGGCTGTTTTGCCGGAGACCCCTGGGCTGGCAGATTTTCTGGAGGTGGCTGAGTCCAATTATGAACCGCTCAGGCTGGCGCAAGAGGAATATGGTTTGGCCAAGTTCCGTCAGTTTGAAGCAGCCAGGGGGCTTTTTCCCTCAGTGCAGGGGAAATATGAGATTTCCAAAGGCACTTTGCTGAAAGACCCTGAAATTGCGCATGATGATGTGAAGTTCAGAAGAAAAGAAGCCGGCGTGCAGGTGGGGCAGCCGATTTTTCACAGCGGCCGGTTGTTTTATTCTTTGCGTCAAGCCAAAATGCAGAAACATATGTCAGCGCAAAAGGTCAGGAAGGCCCGCGCAGACCTGGTGTTTGATGTGGTGCGGGCTTATCACAATTTGATCAAATCGCAGAAAGTATTAAAGGCCCGGCGTTCATTGCAGAACCGGACAGACAAAGTGGTGCGCCTGGCCCGGAAAAAAAGGCAGCTGGATTTGATCACGCAGGCTGAACTGCTGAATGTGGAATCCCAGTACAGCCAGGCGTATTATAAGCTGCTGTCTGAAGAAAAAGATTTGGAGATTTCCCGTTTAAAAATGGAGGCATTGCTGAATTCTCCTGAACCCATGCCCGAAGTTCTCCCGGATCCCAAAGAGGTTTTTGATCCCAAAGATCTCATGGATTTGGACATGCCTGTGCAGGCTTTGGTGGAATGGGGGCTGACGAATCGTCCGGACATGCTGTCTGCCAATTATACGGCCCTGTTTCATACTTATGGTGAAAAAGTGTCCAAAGCAGAAGGCCGCTTGCGCGTGGACATGAGCGGTTTCCTTGGACGGGCCGGCGGGGCTTTTGAAAAAGATTCTTCCACAGCTGCAGCCGGCGGTTTTGAGCCTATTCAGCTGCGGTCCAGCTGGAATGTCGGGATTCAGGCCACATGGATGTTTGGAGGCAATTCCATACGCGGTTCAGCCACCAAAGACAGAATGTCTCCGGATTACGGAGAAACAACCGCCACAGAGACCCGGGCGCAAACCGCCAGCGTGAGCCTGTTGGACGGGCTTAAAAACATAGCAGACCGCAGACAAGCGCGCATTGCCAAGGAACGCGCCATCAATGACCAGGAACAGATGCGCCGGACTGTGAACATGGAGGTGCGTGAGGCGTATTACAATATCCAAAAAGCCAAAATACAGATCAAGGGCGCTGTGCAGGAATTGGATTACCGCCGGAAAGAACTTAAAATTTCCAGGCACAAAGAACGCATGAATTTGATTGAGCCGTCCCAAAGCATGGCCGCTGAAGTGGCCTATGGCGAAGCCGTCAATGGCTATGAAGAAGCCGAAGCCTTTTACAAAGTCTCCCTGGCCTCATTGGAAAAAGCACTGGGCACGCCTCTGGAAGCAATTAAACATCTGAAGTAAATGCTAGGGGAAAGGCAGAAATATAATCTACAGATTACGCAGATTCAAAACTTTTGTCATAAAAAACAAAGATGTTTGTTATGGGTTAAACGATGTCGCTTGCTCTTCCAAAAAGTAAGAAAGATTTGAACACATACGCGATTATCGGTGCTGCTATGAATGTTCATAGAGAATTAGGTTGTGGGTTTTTGGAAGCAGTCTATCAGGAAGCAATTGCAATAGAATTTCATAAACGCAAAATTTCATTTGGACGTGAGATTGAATTGCCTGTTTTTTATAAGGGCGAAAAGCTGAATGTTTTTTATAGGGCTGATTTTATTTGTTTTGATTCAATTATTGTTGAGCTCAAAGCTATTTCAAAGCTTGGTGGTGTTGAGAAGTCGCAGGTTATAAACTATTTAAAATCCACAAATTACAATATTGCAGTCCTTCTTAATTTTGGTGGAAGATCATTGGAGTATGAACGTTTCGCAGATTTCTAATGATAACTGCTTTGTCAATATTAGGTTGCACAGAATATAATATTAAAAAGTATGGTTTATGTTTAATTGGTTAATCTGTGTAATCTGTGAAATCTGTAGATAGAGAATGTTTTTTCTTTTTTTTATTGTTTAATCTATGGATGGATAATGAATGAGCCTTTCAAGTTTTTGTGTTAAACGGCCGGTGACGGCCAGTATGTTTTATGTGGGGATTATGCTCCTGGGGGCCATCTCCTGGTTTTCCACGCCGCGTGAACTTTTTCCCAGTATTTCCTTTCCGCAATTGCTCATCATTACACGTTACGGCAATGCCGCGCCTGAAGAAATCGAAAATCTCATCACCAAAGTCATTGAAGAATCCGTGGGCACTGTGCCTGATTTGAAGCGGGCGCGGTCTTTGTCCAAAGAAGGGATTTCTTTGGTCACCCTGGAATTTGACTGGGGCACGAATATGGGATTTGCGCATTTGGCCACACGTGAGAAGATTGATCAAATCAAAGACCGTTTGCCGGATGAAGCTGAAGACCCTATTATTAACCGGATCAATCCTTTGTCCCAGCCCATGATGATTTTTTCCATCAGCGGGGACATGAAGATTGACGTCCTGACGGACGTGACCAAAAAAGTGGTGAAACAAAGGCTTGAAAAAGTCAAAGGCGTGGCATCTGCTGTGATCAGCGGCGGTCAGGACCGTGAGATTTTGGTGGAAGTGGACCGTGGCCGTATGGAATCCAGGCGCATTTCCTTGTCAAGCATTGTGGATGCCATCCGTGATACAAATTTGAATTACCCGGCAGGCACCACCCAGGGAAAATTTTATGAATATCTGGTGGTGACAAAAGGGGAATATCAGAATATTAAAGAGATCGGGCAAACAGTGGTGAAAGTGGAAAAGCCGCCCACGTATAAACGTCCCAATGAAGAATTGTCCGCGAACCGGTCCACTGACGTGAAACAGGACAGGCTGGTGCATTTGAACACCATTGCCGATGTCAAAGACACGCTCAAAGAAAAAACCAGTTATTCCCGGCACAATGCGCGCGAGAATATTTCAGTGGCCATTCAAAAGCAGGCAGATGCCAATACCATTACCACAGCCAAACGCGTGCGCACAGCCATGGAAGAGCTGCGTCTGAGCTTGCCCAGAGGCATGCGCATGGACTTGATTTATGATGAATCCAAATTCATTGTCAAGGCCGTCAATGGCGTGGCCTTGTCAGGGGTCATGGGCGGTTTGCTGTCTTTTTTGGTGCTGTATTTTTTCCTGCGGTCTTGGGGCACTTCGACTATAGTGGCATTGGCCATTCCCACCACAGTGATGATCACGTTTGTGGCCATGTATTTTAAGGGCATTTCCATTAACCTGCTGTCTTTGGCAGGTTTGGGCCTGGTGATCGGGAGCATGGTGGACAATTCCATTGTGGTGGCTGAAAACATCACGCGCCATCACACGGACCTTCAAAAATCCATTAAAGATTCTGCTGTTGACGGGGCTGAAGAAGTGGCGGCGCCTATGATAGCGTCCAGCTTGACCAATGTGGCTGTTCTTTTGCCCTTGCTTTTTGCCAAAGGCGTGGCGCAGATGATTTTTAAAGACATGTTTTTTGTGGTGGCATGCGCGTCATTCGCCACATTGTTCATCTCCATCACCCTGGTCCCATTGATGAAAGGACATGCCTTTTTAAAAAGAAAACCCGAAACAAATTCAAATGACCATAATGAAAAAGAAATGGTCGTAGGGGCGGGCCTTGTGTCCGCCCGATCAGAAGAAACGCAAGAGTCCAGGTTTAAGAAATTCACCACGCTTTCCGACGAAGCTTTTAACAAAATAATTGATATATACCAGCGGATGCTGGCATGGGTATTGGTGCATCCTGTGAAAACAACCATCATCACACTGCTGGCCATGTCCTTGAGCATCGGGCTTTTGATTATTCAAGACAGGGTGTTTATGCCCAAATTTGATCAAGGTCAGTTTTTGCTCAAGGTACAGATGCCTGTGGGCACGCGTCTTGAAGTGACCAACCGGGTGGCTGAAAAAATGGAAGGCATTCTCAAAAGCATTCCCGGCCTAAAGAGTTTAACCGTGAATGTGGGATCCAGCGGCACGGATTCCGTGGAAGCTTTGGGGTCACATCAGGCACAGGCCCTGGTGAGCATTGATCGTGACACGCGTTCCACAGATGATTTTATCGGGGCGCTTAAGCGCGCTGTGGGAAAAGAAAACATGGAAGGCGCAGAAATCCACTACATCCTCCAGGACAGTGTGCTGGCCTCTGTGTTTGAAACAGCAGCGCCCATTGTGGTGGAAGTCAAAGGACCTGACCTGCCCACCTTGAAAAAAATATCAGAAGATATTATGCGGGACATCAGCACGGTCCCGGGTATTTACGGCGTGAAAACAAGCCTGGCGCTGCCGTCGGCAGAAACACGCGTGAATATTGACAAAGAACGCGCTGCCGGGTACCAGCTGTCAGTGGCTGAAATTGCGCGCACAGCTTTGATCGGCATCAAAGGGTACGTGGCGTCCATGTACAAAGAAGAAGGACAAGAAGTGGGCATCCGCGTGCAATTGCGCGCTGAGGACAGAAAAGACATCAGCGACATTCGTCATCTGACCGTGCGCACGCAGAACAATGTGATGGTGCCTTTGTCAGAACTGGCTGAACTGCGCACAGCGCGCGGTCCCAGCGAAATCAAGCGGCTCAATCAGCAGCGCGCAGTGGTGGTGTCAGCGAATATCCTGAAGCGTTCCACCAGTGATGTGATTGCGGATGTGTCCAAAAAACTTGAACAGTATCAAAATCTCACGGATTACAATGTGTTCCTGAGCGGGGAAAGCGCGCAGATGAAAGAAACTTTCGGCGGGCTGGCTGTGGCCATGATTTTGGCCATTGTTTTGGTATACATGATCATGGCAGCTGAATTTGAATCTTTATGGAATCCTTTTATTATTATGATCACCATCCCGTTCTCAGTCATTGGGGTGGCTTTTAGTTTGTTTTTGACCAACACGCCTTTGAGCGCGTCTGTGATTTTGGGCGTGATTCTTTTGGCCGGCGGTGTGGTGAACTATGGCATTGTGCTCATTGATTTTATCAACCAGCAGCGCCGTCCTGACGAAGATTTGTGGGTCACAGTGATCCGTTCCAGTGCCACCAGGCTCCGCCCGATTCTGATGTCCAGTTTGACCACCATGCTGGCCGTGTTTCCTCTGGCAGCCGGCCTCACAGAAGGGTCTGAACTGTCCTCACCCATGGCTGTTGTTACCTTCGGCGGATTGGGCATCTCAGTCCTCCTCAGTTTATTTGTGGTGCCTATGATTTATTATCATGGAGAAAATAGAAGAATGAATAGATTGGCTGAATGAAATTGGCGCCCTTTGGGTGCGAAATTGGTCCCCTTCGGGGACGAAATTGGCTCGCTTCGCTCGCGAAATTGGTCCGCCAAGAAGGCATGGCGGACGAAATGAGTAAAAATCAAAGACGATAGGGCAGATAAAGAAATGAAATATATAAAGTTGCAAGATCTTGAGGTTTATCAATTGGCGAGTAAATTGTCTGAAATGGCGTGGCGGATTTATGAGAAATTGAATTGGCAGGATAAAAAAATTATGGGAGATCAATTTATTGAATCTGCAGATTCGGTAGGGGCAAATATTTGTGAAGGATACGGACGTTATCATTATTTGGATAAAATTAAATTTTATTACAACAGCAGAGGATCTCTTTGGGAAAGCAATGACCATTGGCTTGAACTTCTCTATAAAAGAAGAAAGATCGATGAGAATGATTATAAGCAATCAAAAGAATTGCGCGAGGACCTGGGAATCCGATTAAATCATCTCATTTCCAGCACCTTCAAAGCCAAAACAACTAAATAGTACAATTTCGTCCGCCATGCCTTCTTGGCGGACCAATTTCGCGAGATAAACGAGCCAATTTCGCACCCGAAGGGTACCAATTTCTATTTATGTCCTTACCAAGATTATCCGTCAATCGACCTATAGCAGTGATTATGTTTTACCTGGCCATGTGTTTGCTGGGGGTGTTTGCTTTGTTTAAGCTGCCGGTGAATTTGATGCCCAATGCCGGGGCCGGCAGCTTGACCGTATTTATTGGGGTTCGCGGAGGTTTGCCGCCTCAGGACATTGAAAACCTGGTGACCAAAGTGGTGGAAGAGGCTGTGGCCACGGCCCAGCATCTGCGCACAGTGATGTCTGTGTCCCGCAAAGACAAGTCAGTGACCACATTGGTGTTTGAACCTGGCACGGACATGAGTTTTGCCGCGCTGGAGATTCAGGAACGTTTGGCCAAGATCCGCAACAAACTCCCCAAAGACATTGAAAAACCTGTGGTGGCGCGTTATTCTGAAAACGATTACCCGGTGATTATTCTGGCCATGACCAGCGATAAGTTTTCGCCGGAGCAGCTGCGTGAAATTGTGGACAATAATCTCAAACCCCTGCTTATCCGCGTGAATGGCGTGGCCAATGTGGAAGTGGGCGGGGGACGGGAACGCAAAATTCTGGTGGAATTCGACCAAACCCGTTTGGAAGCTTACCGTTTGTCTATCCGGCAAATCATCAATAAAATAGGCGTGAACAATTTGAACCTGCTCACAGGCAAGATGGACAGAGAGCGGGATTCTTCTTTTATCCGGTATATGGGGCAGTATCAAACCATCCAAGATATTAAGGATCTGGCAGTGGCTGTGACGGATCAAGGGTCCCGGATTCGTTTGGAAGACATTGCTGAGGTGCGTGATTTTTATATGGAACCGCAAAGCTATGCGCGCCTCAATAAAAAGCCCACTGTGTCCGTGTACGTGCAAAAAGAGAGCGACACCAACACACTGACAGTGGCGGCCAAGGTGCGGGCTTTGGTGAAGACCTTTGAAGAGGAAGATCTCCCTCCTAAGGTCAATATGATGCTGGTTACAGACCAGTCCAAATTTATCCAAGGCGCTGTGGACAATGTGCGGAACAATCTGACCATTGGAGCTTTGCTGACCTGGTTTATTATCTTTTTGTTTCTCAAGGAATGGAAACACACCACTTTGGTGTTTGTGTCTGTGCCTGTGGCTGTTCTCATTACTTTTGGTTTAATGTTTTTGTTTGATATTGACCTCAATGTCATGACATTGTCTGCCTTGGCATTGGGCATTGGCATGGTGGTGGACAATGGCACAGTGGTGCTGGAAAATATTCTTTATTGTAAAACCATGGCGCTTAAAAAGAATGCCGCGGCTGATATACGGGAAATCACCATTCAAGCCACAGAAGAACTGAGCGTGGCTTTGGTGGCAGGCACGCTCACCACCATTGTGGTTTTTTTGCCCATTGTGTTTATCAGCAAGCAGGTGCAGATTCTGTATTCCGGCCTGGCGTATACATTGACCTTTGCCATTGTGATTTCACTTTTTATTGCCATTACCCTGGTGCCGATCATGGCATCGCGCATTCCTTTGCCTGATTATGAAGGCTATTTTTCACCAGCCTTTAAAGACCGAATGCGCGGGTACAAAAGATTCTTTCCACTCTGGATACTCAACTTTTTCGGAAAAATCAAATCTCTTTTCACCCCGTCACCCTGTCACCCCGTCATCCCCTCTCCTCCTGATGCAGTCATGACGCCTGAAGAGTTCCTGAAAAGGGAAAAGAAGAAAAATATGGTCAAAAGGTGGTTTTCTGATGTGCATGACTATTGGGCTTTCGTCAAGCAGCAGATCAGGGGTTTGCGTCATCATCCCAGGCGCACATTTTTGCATTGGTGTTCTTTGTCTGTGCGGTATCAGTTTTATATTTTCACTGTCATGTGTGCGCTCACGTTTTTGACTCTTTTCACTTATGTGTTTTTGCTGGAAAAAGATTTTTTGGGATCCACTGAGCCCAATGAATTTATTATTTTTGTGGAACTGCCGGCCGGCGCCAAGCTGGATATTTCCGACCAGGTGGTGGCTGAGGTGGAAAAGGTGTTGTCTGACACGCCTGAAATTTCCAAAGTGGTGAAAACCGCTGCGGCCCGGGTGGAGGGGTGGTCTTCGAAAGTGTATGTGACTTTGGCGCCCAGAGCCGAACGCACCCGTTCAGTGCAGGACATTATAACGGAACTTCGCCCCAAAGTGAAGGACATTGGCGCTGTATACGATACATTTATTTATTTTTCAGAGCCGGAGAGTTCCAAGGAATTTTTGATTGATGTGTTTGGCCATGATTATGATGTGTTGCGGGATTTGGCTGACAGAATTGCCAAACAGCTGGAAAAAGTCAAAGGATTAACAGATCTTAAGCTGCGGTATAAGCCTGGCCGGCCTGAAGTGCAGATTATTATTGATAAAGAAAAGGCGTCTGTTTTGGGGTTCACTGTGAAAGACATTGCTGAAACCCTGCATGCCCAAGTGCGCGGTCTCAGGGGCAGCTTTTTTTATACGGACAATGAAAAAATTGAAATCATTGGCCGCATCATGGAAAAGTTCCGCAAAACCATTGAGGACATCAATGTGCTGACCCTGACCAATTCGCGCGGCGAGATTGTGCCTGTAAAACAGATCTCAGAATTCAAATTTGCCCTGACCCCGAGCGAGGTGTGGCGCAAAGCCAAGCAGCGCATGATTCAGGTGAGCGCGAACCGGGAAGACCTGCCTTTGAGCACAGCCGCGGAAAAAAGCCGCGATGTGTTAAGAGGCCTGGAAGTGCCCACCAAGTATTATCATCAAATCGGCGGGGATTATGTGGACATGATCCAGAATGAAAAGGAATTCAGGTTTGCTTTCATTATTATGGCAGGCCTGGTGTTTATTGTGCTGGCCAGCATGTTTGAGTCCTATTTGCAGGCTTTTATGGTGATGATGACCATTCCCATGGCCTTAATCGGCAGTATCCCGCTGCTTTATGTCACTGGCACGCCAGCCACCATGAGCGTTTATATCGGCATGATCATGCTGGGTGGCATTGTGGTGAATGCCGCGATTATCTTGGTGGAAAAGATCAATTTTGCCCGTCGGCAGGGCATGTCTTTGAAACGGGCTGTGCTCAACGCCAGTTTGGTGCGTCTCAGGCCTATTTTAAATACATCCCTGACCACCATCATCAATTTGATCCCCATGATTATTATCCGGAGCGAATCGTCTCAATTGTGGTCACCACTGGCCCTCACCGTGATCGGCGGCACCACAGTGGCCACGTTTTTGACCTTGTTCATGATTCCGTCTATTTATTATTATCTAGAGGAGTATAAGAGTAGATTATTAAAATGAAATTCGTAGAAATTCAGTAGAAATTCGTTGTGGTTCAATAAGAATTTCCATTGAATGACGCGAGCGAAGCGAGAAAATTTCTAAGAATTTCAATATATTATGAACAGATCGCCATTTAATTCTTGACATTTGTTCTTTTTTATTATAAATTTATAAAATCATTCAAAAATGATGGATTATTTGACTAGGGAGATAAAGAAGCTCCCGAAAGCGAGGAGGAGACATTAATCATGAAAGATGCAAATTGGGCATTATCAAAGATTACATTGGTTTTTAAAATATTCGCATGGCTTGCTTCAGCATTGGGTGTGGTTTTCTTTTTGATCATACTGATCGGCGGCGGCACTCCTGACGCACCCCGGGCCACTTCTATTTTGGCGTTGGTGTTGGGCTTCTTTTATTTCGTGTTCTTTTACACGGTTTCGGAAGTCATTGGCTTGTTGATGCGTATTGAAAACAACACCAGAAAAGAATAGTTTTCAGTTTTTATTCCTCAGGTTAATCTGCGTTTTTTACACAACAGGCCCAGCTTATGGGCCCGCTCTGAGAGCAAAGTAAAAAACAAATTAAAAAAGGCTTGATGAACCAGGCAATAAGAAAACTTGAGCGAATACCTTTTGATTTGAAATCAGCCGTCAGTTTACAATATTGGGAACTCTGTGGCATTTTGAGTGTCTAACTATTGTCTATTGACGGCTGAGTTATGTTATGAAATATAAACCGCATTTGTTTTGGAAGCTGGCTGTTTTTTGATTATTGTCTCTTGGTCATTGGTTATTATTTGGTTATTGTTTCTTGGAATTTGGTTATTTCTGTTTCATCCAGATTGAGGTTATTATGAAACGTATCCATTATATGCTTGTAATAATCCTTGTATTAGCCGCCGCAGGGGCAGGGCTGTATTTGTTCCTAAATAAGAAGGTGGAGGACAAGGCGTCACAAATGCCGCCTCCTGCTGGTCCAGGGGCCACGGCAGAGTCCGCCAAAGAGGCTTTGGAGAAAAAGCGCTTGAACGACACTTTAAGAACCCTGGAAGAAACCAGGAAAATGAATGAAATGAACAACCCGCACAAACTCCCTCATCAAGACCCCACAGCCAATGTGAGAAAAACATTGGACACCATCAATGACATCAACCGCATCAATAAACTCAACAGAGACCTGCGCAACAACAAAAAGCCATAAACCGGAATAACCAAATTCCAAGAAACAATAACCAAATAATCACCAATGACCAATATTCAATAAATCAAACAATAGCCTGTTTGCAGGAAGGTATCATCCGTGGTTGCCAGAGCAGTTGCCAAAAATCACAATAAAAAATATTGCGGACCCTATGCTTACAAATCAGGGAAATATTGATCGAGGAATTCTCTTGGGGAGAGAATTTGAATGCCTTGAAATTCTCCCAGTGGTTTTATATGCCGGAAGTTTCCTGTGACCAGAACATGGGCTTTTGCGTCAAGAGCACATTCAAGGATGCGGTTGTCGGAATCATTTTCTTGAATAACATGGAGATGTTGTTTGGGTTGGATGATCTGAAAGTGGTTTTTGAGTATGGACAGAACATTGTCTGTCTCAGTTTGTGTCATCTTGATTTTTTTAACAAGATTTTTCTTCAATTCTTTTAAGATAAACTCAGATATATACAAATCAGCTTTGTTTTCCCTGATAATCTGCCAAATCGCGTTTAACCGTCCTTTGGGGAATCCCAAAACAGAAAAAAGCACATTTGTGTCAAAAACAATTCGCAGGTTCATAGAGAAGAAGAGTTGGCCTCTGAGTTGCTTTTCTTCGACGGAAATTTACTTTCTGCCTTCATCAATAAGTTGTTCCACGTCATTTTCATTGTTTATGTTCATTTTAGATAAAGTCTTATTGAGTTTTGATCTGAAGCGCGTCATGGTGCGTTCTTCCAGGTAGTAGCGCAGGGCCTCTCGAACAAGTTCTGATCTGGTGCGTGATTCTTCTTTTGCCAGCTTGAGAGCCTGTGAGGATAAAATAGGTGGTAAACTTATTGTCCATTGATTGCTGACGCGGTACATAAATTAGTTCCTCCTGACAAATGATACGTTCATTACAATGTAATAATAACTCATTTGTCGTTCTTTATCAATAGCTGTGTCCGGATGGTTATCCTCTTTTTTTGGGGGGAGGGGGGTGAAAAACGAGTTGTAAAATGTGTACAAATTCAAGGTGTGGCAGGGCGTTGATAAAAAGTTTATTTGTCGACGGAAAATCCTTAAATTTTACAACTTTGTGATGTTTTGTTTACAACTAGGTCTTGGTTTGTTTACAGACATTTTGCATTAAATTTTCAACTTTTTTGCCACTTTTCATTGTATTTGAGGGGTAAACAGCTATAATTAAAATACATGAATACCTTAGAGGGAACCAATAATTCCAATTATTCTCGTCCAGGGCTTTTGACGCGGGTTTTTCTGCGTCCCTTGCCTCACACGCCCCCTTTATCCAAATTTTTCCCTTCTGTTTTGTTTGTTAAGCGTGTCACTGCCATGGCTGTGGCTGTGGTGGTGTTTTATTCACAAGTGCTGTGCGCTGGCACAGGAAGCCTGCCGCAAATCCCCTTTGAATTGCTCACACCTGTGACTGAACCAGCCAACAATCTTTTAAAACGCCTCAAAGACCTGACCCAGGAGGGGCGTGCAACCCCTTCAGACATCTTTCATTCCAGCATGCAGGAAGACCGGAGAAAAATGCTTGATCCAGGCGCCACCCCTGAGACCCTGAAAAGACAGCAAGACCGTCAGAAAAGCAAAATGGATATTGAGCAGAGAAACAGGGACAATAAAGGATTTCAATTGCCCACTGTTCAGACAGCGCCAGGGGTGCAAACCCCGGAAGGCACCATTAAAACGCTTCAGCAGCCATTTGCCGGGGAACAGGCTGCCAAATCTATTCAGGAAGAGATTGAGAGATTGCGGGCAAAAACCAAGAGTCTGGCTGAAAAGGGGTATGAATTCAAATATGATGCAGAAAAGAATTTTGACGGCACTCTGAAAAATCTGTTTTTTAAGAACGGACAAGCCACGCGCATTTTAAATGACAGGTCCCGCAACCCGCGGGGGCAGACCATTATCACCAACACCCGTGATATGGAATACAATAAATCGGATCTGATGGTGTCCATGGTAGTGGAAACCATTGATCCCAAAGGCGAATCCACTTTTGTGGAACGCACATTCGACTATCATGAAGGCGCCAAATCCACTGACAAGGACTCTCAGAAAGTCAAAACATTGACAGAGATCACCACCACGCCAAAAGGCGAGACCAAAACCCTGAAACGTGAAAATATGACGTATGATGGGGACAATAACTTGGATTCATTTAAAGAAACAGCCACTGATGAAAATGGCACAATGACTGAGCGCTGGTGGTGGGATGCCCAGTATGATGACAACAAGAATCTTCTTTCCTATGAAGAGCTCAGCCGGACCAATGATCAGGACACTTATGTAAAATGGTACGGCGGCGCGTATGAGAAGAATGAAAATTGGCAGGGGGAAGAGCCGGGGTCACCGGATGATTTTGGCCGTTCTGAGTACCATTTAATAGGATATACGCGTGAGGTCATGTCCGGCGAGGGCACTGTTCAGGTGGAAACCTGGAGCCATATGGGGTATGACCAGTATGAAAACATGAACAGCTATCAGCGCGTGACCAAGGATTTCCAAGGGCATGATGTGACCACAATTTGGTCAGGCGCTTATGACGATTATGACCGGTTGGACACTTACACCCAAACCACCACGGATTCTTATGGGCATGAGCAGACAGTGGTTTTCAGCGATGCGCTTTATGATGGAGAAGATTTGGTGTCTTATCAGGAAGTGACCACTGAAGACGGTTTAAGCAAGGTGAAACAATTCACAGGCGCTTATGACAGCAAGCACAATTTGATTTCTTCCAGAGAAATTCTGACAAATTCTCAGGGCCAGGACACTGTGCGGGAGTTTATGGCAGATGCGGCTGTGGATGAGGCTTATGGGTATAATGAAAAGGGCCAATTAAGAGGTTATAAAGAAGTTTTTACTTACGGGGGGATGACTGTTGAAACAGAAATGACAGATATCACGTATGATGCCCTGGGCCGGCAGGTTGGGGGTTGGGAGAAGAAACATATTTACGGGGTGGAATCCAATGGGCTGCGTATTAATGTGCGCTCAGAGCTTTTCATGGCACGGGAATATGAAAATGTGCAGGAATCCACACTGGTTTTGAACCAGGACATGGGCGCTGTGATGAATTTGAAACTGATCACAGATTATAAAGATGTGCGCGACACCAAAGCCTGGGATGGGGACACAGGCGCATTGCTGCGGCAGATCACAGAGATTATTGAACGGGACAGCATAACAGTTGAAGGGAATTTTCATGAGCGCCGCACCACCACAACCCGGGCAGACGGGGAGACCCTGGAATCCGTAACAGACACCACGCGCACTGCTTCCTATTATGATGGATTCGGCCGGGTGTCCGGGTTCACGGAAGAAATTATTTATGATGACAAGCCAGCCTCCTGGACCAAAAGGACCATGAGCGGCATGTGGTATAACCTGGAAGGGAATTTGCTGTCCAGCTATGAAGAAAGCGAGAATATATACGGGGTGGTGACGCAGACACAGCGTTCAGGCATGGAATATGATCCCATGGGCCGGATGCAGCGTTATGATGTGTATTCCAGCTCAACAGCAGACGGCATCACCACTGGCAGTCATGTGATGCGTGAAAACATTATTTATAATGGTTTGGAAGATGTGGTGGAATATGATGAGCGCGTGGTGCGCGCAGGATCAGACGTGGTGGAGCAGATCCATTGGGCAGGTGAATACAGCCTTTTGGGGCAAATTGATTCTTCCGAACAAACCACGCATCGCACAGGTACCTATATAGATGAAGACGGCGTGACACATGAATTGGATGAGACAGAAAAAATCACCACCTATGACATGTCTTACAACGAAGATGGAAAATTAGAAGGATATACGGAAGAGGTGGTCAATGAGGCTTACCCGGCGCAAACCACTATTAATATCATTCAAGGGGCCAAGTATGATGAATTGGGGCGTATGGCCGAATACACCCAAGTCACGCATAAAGTGTCGTCCTCTGCCGTGGGGCATGACGCAGACGGCCGGTTTGTGATCAATGAAGCAGCAGCAGGCATGCACACCATTGAAGTGACGCAGCGCACAGATGCCGATATAGTGGACGGATCTTTGGAGGGTTATACAGAAACCATTGTGAGCATGGACCGTTACGGGAATGTGACCAATTACAGCCGTGTGAGACGAAATAATGTTGTTTTTCATCCTTTGGGACAGACTCTTTCTTATCAAGAGACTATTGTGTCGGAGAAGGCCACTGAGCGGCAGGTGGATATGACAGGATTGGATCAGTTGTCAACAGGCGCTGACATCAGCTTGCAGAATCTTATTCAGATTCAAGACGCAGGATATAAGCTGCAAGATCCCAGGGCTATTCAACAGGAAAGTGATTCAGAGCCTGTTGTGACGCAGATCGTGTGGAATGGGTCATATGATCCTCACGGGCGTTTGGATGGGTTTGTGGAAACACGCACAGAATATGACAGTGACGGCAAGCAGGGGCTTGTGTCCCGGGTGGAACGCAGCGGCGTGGATTATGATGCTTTGGGGCAGGTCCTGTTTTATACGGAGACCATTCAGCGCAGTGATTCTCCGGGATTAACAGCCACGCGTACATGGGAAGCCACTGGTTATGAAAAGTCCGGCGAAGTCAGCGGCTATAAAGAAGTCACGCGCAATGCAGGCCGGGATGGTGAAGCTGTGATTGATGTGACATACACCACTGCACGAGAGCGGATTGTGTATGATTCTTACGGCCGTGTGACTGCTTATACGGAAGACAGGCATGATTCTTCCAAGCCTGATGTGAATGTGGCAATTCACCGGCTGGAAACCACTTTTGATTTAGGCGGGCGGGAACGCGGTTTTGTGGAAGCGCGTGAGGAAAAAGGGGAAAGTATCCAGGTTTTGGCAGATGGCACTGAAGTGCCTGTGTCCATGGACAAAACCACCACAATAGTGCGCACAGGCGCGGTTTATATCGGCGGTTTGGTGTCTGGTTATCAGGAAGCCCGGTTTGACGGGAAAACATTGTCTGTGGACGGTGTTGAGAGGGGATGGGTGACCATGGACAACCTGAAAAAGAAAGCCATTTTAAAAGGGGAATTGCTGGCAGATGAGGTTGTGACTGTGGTGACGCGGTCAAACTTGGATTATAACGGGCGGGGGTTGGAAACCCAATACACAGATTCTGTGCGCGAGTTGTCCACAACCCTGGATCACACACGCACCACCACGCGTTCCAAGGTCCGGTATAATCCCCAGCACCAGATGATTTCTTATACTGAAGAGATTTTAGATGATGCCAAGCCTGACCTCTCAGTGACAGTGAATTGGGGCTGGGACAAAGAGCCTGTTTATAATGGTTTGGGACAATTAGAAGAGTCCACGGAACTGCGCACGGAAAAAGGACCTGATTATGAGACTCAGACAGCTGTGGCTCAGGCCAATCTGACCTATGATGTGCTGGGCCGCATGACGCATGAGGAAAAAACAGAAGTGTCAAGCCGCGGCATGTCCACCACGCGCATTTGGGACACAGGCCTGAACGGATACAATGGTTTCGGTCAGAATATTTCTTATCATGAGGCCATTCATCAGGAAAAGGAGTCTGTGGATTCAGAGGACATTGACCTCACCACGAACAATCACCGGTTTGATATTCTTTATGATGCGCAGGGACAAATGCAATCCTATCAGCAGGACACTGCGTCCACAGACAAGCCGGATGTGACAGTGTCCACTGATTGGACAGCGCTCAAGTATGATCACAACAATCAATTGAGCGGGTTCTCAGAAATCAAAGCTGAAAAAGGGCCTGATTTGTATAAAGAAACCCAAACCACGCGGACTGGGATTGGTTATTCTGACAAAGGATTAATGAATGAATACACAGATGTGATGACCACGGAAGCGGACAATGTGGAGGAAACAGTTCATTGGCAGGTCTTGGCATTCAATGGCGTTGGACGGGTGCAGGACATGACAGAAAAGCGCACGCGTTTTTCTGTGGATGGATTGGATGTGACCACGCACATGACGCGTAAAGGCATGCATTATGATGCAGAAGGCAATTTGGACAAATATCAACAAACTTTGACCAGCACAGAAACACCGGACATGGAAGAAACCATTGATTGGTCAGGGGTTTATAATGACATTGGCCAGCTTTTCACTTTTATACAAAAAAGTCATAAGCGTGATGTGCGGAACAATGAATTGGATATGGAGACCGTGACAGAAAGAACCTGGACAGATTATGATGAATACGGCCGCGTGATTGAGTATGACGAAAAAATCACTGATTCTTTGGGCTTGGGGTCTGACAAGCATTGGGACGGTGATTATTATGACAATGGTTTGTTAAAATCTTTTAATGAACGCACCACCGATGCGCAGGGCAATATGACTGAGCGGGAACAGGATATTGTTGATTATGATTTGTCAGGCCGCATGCGCGCCTACAATGAAACAGTGACAGAACCTTCCGGGGATATTGTGACCACGCAGCGATACGGCATAGACTATGACAATGCCGGGCAGATAGAAGTTTATACGGAATTTGTCACAGCCATGGACACAGAAGGCGGACGCACAGAAACATTGACTGTGCGGGACAATATCCGTTATGACCCCAGCGGCCGCATGACCACTTATGCGCAATTCAATGATTTAACAGCTATTTCCGCTGACAATGAAGTGATTAAGCAAACATCCCAAACTCTTGACTGGTTATGCAGCGGTTACAATGATTTGGGGCAGATGTTGTCTTATGAGCAAACAGCGCACACCACCAATCCGGACGGGACTTTGAGCCTGACAGAAACCACCAACTGGGCTGCGCATGATTATGATGATCATGGCCGTGTGATCCAATACACGCAAACCAATGACAAATCCGGCACTTATGTGGACGATCTTCAGATGCCGGATAATTGGGACAATTTGACAGCTGATCAGCGTTTGGCTTTTTTGTCCGGGTTGACTTTCTATGTGCAGGGCGCTGAATACGGATGGGATGATTTGACCAGCATGTCCATGTTTATTTTGGGCGGGGTGTCTTTGTCTTGGGATGATCTGACCTCTGCACAAAAGGTAGAGGTGTTGAGCGTTGGGCAGACCATTGTGAACAATCAGTTTTTTACTTTAGACAAGGCTGTGACCATTGATGTGCTGAACACATCCAGCAGTGTCACGCGCACTGTTTTGAATCATAACAGTTTGGGATATATGGATGAATATCATGAACAAGGCCATGAAAACAATGTGGGTTTTACCAAAGACTGGACAGCATCGCATTTTGATCATTTGGGCCGGGTCAAGGCCTATGCGGAGGACACACAGCGCGCAGGCCGCAAGTCTGAACATGTGGAACGGACAAACATTGCCTATAACAGCCGGGATTTGGTGACTTATTATGAGGAAAGATCCAGAACAGAGGACAGCGCTGTGGTCACAGACACCATTGCCAATATCACTTATGATGCTTTGGGCCGGCAGAGTTCCATAGAGAAAGCCATTCATGAGCACGGCGAGGCTTATGATGAAGACGGCAAGCGTATTGTTTTGGACAAAGAGAGCACAGCAGTGACAGATCAAATTTCTTATGACGGATTTGACCGCATGTCTGGTTATACGGAAGTGCGGTTTGACGGCCAAACAGTGGCATTGAACAATGCTGAATACACCTGGCAGGATTTAAATGACACGCAGAAATCCGGGTTAACAAACGGCACGCTTCTGGCAAGCAACACAGTGTTGTCTGCCACACAAATGATCAGTATTCAGTATGATGAACAAGGACGTCAGCTGGGATTTGTGAATTTGCAAAGCCAATTTGGTCAAATGAGTGACGGGTCAGGCGCTGTGCTGCGCGACGTGTCCACTCTGGTGCGTTCCGGAATTGAATACGATGACAAAGACCAGGCAGAGGCGTATGTGGAAGTGGCCACCAAAAAAGGCGAAGATGATTTGCAAACCACCACCAAAATGACAGACATTGATTACGATGGTCAGGGACGGCAGGAAGATTATGATATGGAGGTGGTGAAAGAAGGCACAGGATTAGACGCGTATCAAAAAGTGGTGCGTGAAGGCGTGCTGTATAATGATCTGGGTCAGATGATTGCTTACACAGACACCACCACTGAAAACGGTTTGGATGTGACCAATACAGTGATTGATATTTCCTATGATGTGCGCGGCCGTATGCTGGGGTCCACCACCATCACGCACCGCACAGGGCTTGAACCTGAGATCACTTATGCGCACAACAACCAGGCTTTGGATATGTGGGAATTGTCAGCTCTCTTGTCTGAATATCCGGGTCAAACCATAGCAGATCTTTTGGCCGGCGGCGTGATTGCGCAAAAAACCAGTATGAAGCGTTTGGATGAAACCAGCATCACGATCCGTTCGAATATGGTTTACAATGATTTGAACCAGCTGGTCACCTATCAAGACCACACCTCCCATGCAGATGGGACTTTTACCAACACTGTGATGTCCCAAATGGCTTACAATGATATCGGGCAGATGATCTCCTCAGTGAGTGACATCCGGAATTACGGGCCCGCCCTTCAATTGGTGTATGAATTGAACGGCTTGACCCTTTCTTCTGAGGCGCTCAATGACCTGATCATGGACACAGGCGTGTCCATGTGGGACCTGATGCAGACAGGCACGCTCACACGCAAAGAAGTGAGCGTTTATAATGATAAGACCACGCATTCTGAACGCACCAATATTCAATACAATGACAAAGGCCAAATGATTGGGCACACAGACGCCACCAGTGATTTGGAAAACGGGGTGCTTAAGCAAGTTACCCAGGCTCAGCTGTCCTACAACAGACAAGGACAAGTATTGACCCAGGTCTCCAATGCCAAAACAGAAAATGACGATGGGTCTGTGAATGAATCAGCCACTGAGACCTTCAACTATTATGATCCGCAAACCGGTTTGCTTTTGGGCGCTGAATCTTTTGGCTCATTCACCACGCATGGCGCCGGTGTTTACACAGACACGAACCAAGACGGCACAGTGGATCAATTGGTGGAAATGCCGCCGGTGACAGGCACTTCTTATCAAATGTTTGGCGTGCATGCCGGACAAACCAAATCTTTGTACCAAACATCCCAGACCACGACCAACGGATTGGATGGGAGTGAAACCAATTCCTTTAACACCACCATTTATCAATACGCAGGCAATGGCAAGCTCATTGGCGCCGCGTCTGTGGGGCAGAGTGTGTCTGATGACGGGTTCGGCAATATCACCGCCACAGACTCTTTTCAGCTTTTAACAGCGATCCTGGGTCAAACCAAGGTGGTTCTTAATTTAAGTGACAGCTTTACGCAGAACGCAGACGGCTCAGACAATCATTCCATCACAGCCATCACCTATCAATATGATGTACGCGGCCAAGTGCTGGATGCACAGGGACATGGTCATTTTACTTCTCACACCACCGGGCTCAGTGATCCTGAGCATGTGTGGCATGACGGCTGGGTGGATGCCAATGGCAATGGCGCAGTGGATGAGGGCGAAACAGATCCCAACAGAGCAGACGGCGTGATAGATGAAGGGGAAATGGTGTGGGTGGATGCAGACAATGACGGGATTGAAGATGCGCCTCAAGTCATGATCATCAGTGAGACAAATGGAAACATTGTTCAGGATTATGAACCCATTAATGGTGAAGCCAAGTTAATGCGCTCCACCACCATTTCGCGTTCTGAATCCGTGAACGGCTCTGTGACAGATCAAACCATTGTGACCGATTATGTGTATGACGAAGAAGGCCGTTTGACAGATGCTTTTGCCGAAGGCAATACCGCATCCGTGAACAAGGCCTGGACAGACACAGACGGCGACGGCGCTGTGGATGAATTGGTGACATCCGGTATTTCCATGGGGACCATCCGGCAGGATTATATTGTGATTGCCGGGGCCGCTAAGATTTTTAAATCCTTTAATGTGTCGGACATGACAAATGCCAATGGCAACACCAGCCACACAGAATCCACGACTTTTTATGAATACGATACAGCCACAGGGATTTTGTCTGATGCTTGGGGTCAGGGCAAAACTTCGTCAGTGGAATACGGGTGGTCAGACACAAGTGTGCCGCAGGACGGAGAAGCAGATGCTTTCATTATTACCAATACCAGTGAGACCACATCAGAACAAGGCTATGAAGTGGTGGGCAACCAGGCCAAACTGAAAGTGTCGCGTTCATCCACACAGGCTTTGGATATTCAAACCGGCGCAGTCATTGCCAAAGGGCAGGACCGTTATTTGTTGTCTGAGAGTATTGTGCGTTACGTGAATGATGACACAGGGTTTGTGATGGCGGCTTCTGGGTTTGGGACATCTGTGTCTCACCAGGAGGTTGGGCCTGATCAGACTGTCAGAACCACCAGCGCTTTTATACAAACCTATTCTGTCATGGCTGGCCAAGCCATGAATGTGCAGACAACCACCAACAGCACAACACTGTCCGGGGCTTCCACCACCACCAGTTTCAATACAGTGATGAATTCCTATGATGATTATGGCATGTTGACCAGCACCTCCGGGTCTTCTGTGTCAACAACCAAGACCCAGGCAGGCACTGACACGGATGAAAACGGAGAAATTGATACGTGGGAAGAACAGCTCTCAGAATCCAAAACAGACAATATTTATCAAATCATAGCCGGCATGTCCATGATTGTGCGCGCAGACACACAATCCGTTTCTTACACCGGATACCCCGGCCAAGACACATCTCAGGCGGTGAGTGTCACAGAATCCAAGAGCCATGTGATTTATGCTTATGACAAAGGCCAATTGAAAACAGCTGACGGCGCTTCTGAGAGTGTGACTGTGACCCGGAACGCAGACAACACAGAGTCTATCACCAAGGCACAGACCCAAAATCTTTACACAATTATGTCAGGCCAGGCTGTTGTTTTGCAGGCCAAAACCCATTCAGAGACCACAGCCGGCGCTTCTGTGACCACAGCCGATTCTGTGGTCAATAATATTTATGATGCCCGCGGCCGGTTGATTGATGCCAATGGCAGCAGCTCCAGCCTCACGCGTACCTCCAATGCAGACGGCACTGTCACGCTCACCGCATCAGAAACTGACAATGATTACACGGTTGTCTGGGGCCAGGCTGTGGTGTCCAAAGCTGTGACCTCTTCGCAGTCTTATTCCGGTTATGACATGGATGAATTTAATGACCAAAATCTGCCGTCAAAAGAAGACTGCGTCAATTACACGGAAACCACATCAGTGATGGTGAATGTGTATGATGAATTGGGACGTTTGACAGGCGTGGATGAAGACCAAAGTTATTCCAAAAGCATTAACACAACCCGCGTGCTGAATGGGGATGACACGGTTGAACAAGTCACAGAATCTTTGACCAAAAGCGCTTACGTGGTCAAATGGGGCCAGGCTTTGGTTTTGAGGTCCACCACTGAATCCACCACGCAGGCCGGCGCTTCTGTCACACAATCTCTGTCTGTGATGGTGAATCGGTACAATGCATTCGGCCAGCTCACAGGCGTGAATGAAGATTTGAGTTATACAGAAAGCACCACTTATGTGCAAAACAGCGACAACACCATCACAGTGACCCAGTCAGTGACCAAAAACAGATACATTGTGAAATGGGGCCAGGCTTTGGCTGAGGAAGCCATCACTGAGTCAGAAACTTTTTCCGGTTATGAGGCCCAATATGACGCGCAGGG
>JANQER010000276.1 GCA_028278255.1 Elusimicrobiota bacterium
CAAAACATTACTCATTCGTCTTAAATGTGTCAAGTTTTCAAAGAGCTTTTATCGTCTTAAAAGGGGTCTTTTTGACCCACACAAAATCGGGAAGACCCACTTATATTATGTTTAATAATCATTTGTCAAGTTATGCGCCAAAGATATTTTCTTATGCCATCGGATGGGTTGATCAGTTTACAAATGGACGCCCGCATGTTTCTCGGTTTTTTACACACAACAAAAACGATTTGTATTGGCGTTTAAATCAGACAGAAATTGTTATTCAAGATATGAATGAAAAGACAGGGCAAATACATATTCAGTTAAAGACCAATACCCCTCATTTTTCTGGTTTTCTTGTGAAAATTGAAAATATTGATCAAAAAAATAATTCTCATATGTCGCCATGGGAGGTTCGTCGGGGAAGCTTAATTTGGGGGCTTCAGGCTGGGGAAAATATTTTTCATGTTC
Source organism: Elusimicrobiota bacterium (assembly GCA_028278255.1). Lineage (GTDB taxonomy): Bacteria > Elusimicrobiota > Elusimicrobia > FEN-1173 > FEN-1173 > JANQER01. Next base: position 454 of record JANQER010000276.1, read on the forward strand.
GTGCGGTCAATGTGTTTGGTGTCAAAGGAAAAGCAGCAAAATTAAAGGTTCTGTATAAACCATGAAAATCAAAAGTTTTGTTTTAACGGTGCTATTTCAATGAATGATTTTCCCTATATCCCTAACACTTTGATTGCACAAACGCCTTTAAGAAACCGGGATGAATGTCGTTTGATGGTGTTGAACAAAAAGGACCAATCTGTTCAGCATGATGTTTTCAAAAACCTGGACAAGTATTTTTCACCTGGGGATGTGCTGGTTTTAAATGACGTCAAAGTATTTCCTGCGCGTTTAAAGGGACGCAAACCCACCGGCGGTCAGGTCAAAATATTGCTGTTGAGAAAATTAATTGAGGGAGAGCGGGAGAGGTGGACAGCTCTTTTAACACCTGCGCTTAAGCCAGGCACAAAAATTTTGTTTGATGAGAATATGTTTGCAGACGTTCTTGGCAAGAACACAAAAGGGGAATATGAAATAGATTTTTCCAAACCGATTTCCGATGAATTGGACAAAATTGGCACAATGCCTCTGCCGCCTTATATCCATCGTCATCAATCCAATCAAGAAACAGATTCTCTGGACAAGGAATACTATCAAACGGTTTTTGCCAAAGACACTTCCCAGGGCGCTGTGGCAGCGCCCACAGCAGGGCTTCATTTCACTCCGGAATTGCTCAAAAGAATTGAGGCTTGCGGGGTAACGATTGTAACTGTGTGTCTCAAAGTCGGGTGGGGAACCTTTCGTCCGATTCAAACGGATGATTATCGCGCGCACACAATGTTGTCTGAAGAATACGAGATTTCAGAGTCTGCGGCGCAGGCTGTGAATGAGGCTGGAGCAAACCGCAAACGCGTGTGGGCTGTGGGCACCACAGTGGTGCGCACTTTGGAGCACGCTGCAAGGGGGAACGGAAAGGTCCCGCACGGAAGGGGCGAAGCTGATCTTTATATTTATCCGGGATTCAAATTCAAGGTGGTGGATGTTTTCGTGACGAATTTCCATCTGCCGCGTTACACACCGCTTGTTTTAACCGCTGCATTTTCCGGCACGGATTTTTTAAAAAAAGCTTATGACATGGCTGTTCAAGAAAAATATCGTTTTTTTTCCTATGGCGATGCCATGCTGATTTTGTAGAATAAATGATATAATTCAGTGTGTCAGAGAATAAGGCGATTATATTGATTATTTAGTTAATTTAGTTGGGGTCTGACCCCAATACTTTTACAAGAAATTTACAAGTTGTTAAGGCAATCTTAAGATGGAATGATTATGATATGAGTAGGAAGTGTTAAACAATTGTTGCTGGGGGGAGGGATTATGTTGAAGAAAATTATTCACAAATCATGTGAGTGTCGTCATTGTCAGGGTGATCATGAAGTGTATATTTGGTCTGATGCAACGCGCAGACGGTCAGACAGCAGTCATATTTTATCCTCAATGGATAAAAAGAAAAAAGCCAATGCAACGCTTGTGAAGAAATCACGCATGAATAAAATGACTTATTTCTCCCCGACATTGAAAAATCTTTTGAAAGGGAATTGATTGTTGCAAAACATGTGGGTTCCCATCCTGAATAAGACTATCTATAATCACACCACACCAATCAGTTGGTATCATATAATCACAAAAATCCAAAATAAACCAAAAATTAACCAGTGGTAAATATTTACAATTAATTTACGACTTGTTAAGAGGATATTAAGATGTAATTGATAATATAAATGACATACAACCCGAATTTCTCACTTAAAAAATTTGGGTTAAAAAAATTATTATGCTGATTGAGGGAAGTGGGTATAAGTGATGACTTATCTGGTGATATTGAGACGGGAATTTTTGAGGGTGTTTGTTTCATTCATTGTGTTTTTGAGTAACAGTGTTTTGGTTTATTCCGTTGAAAAGAATTTTTGGCTACAAAGACAACAATCTGTACAAAAAAAGATTCAGGGTTCCTCCAAGCCGTTTCTGCATAAGACACACACGCGTCGATTGGCAGGATTGCCTCATGCGCTCACCAGCGCATCAGATGTTCTGCATAAAATGCCATTGGCACGCCATCTTCCGTTGTCTTCCGGGTCAAATCATTCCATACAAAAAACATCTGCTGATGGAGGTTTATTGTCCTCCTTGGTGCAGGCTTTTCCGCGTCGATATGGGACAATTCGAGAAGTGGTTAAACCAGATTCCTCTGATCATTATCCCATTGTAATACACATCCAAGATGTTCATATGAATGCAGAAGCTCAGGCCAATATCGGAAAGATTGTACAATTTTTAATGGACAATGATTATGCGGATATTGTGGGTTTGGAAGGGGCTTTTGATGAGATCGATATTGGACGGTTTCGTCGATATGATGACCAAAATGTGATTTGTCATGTGGCTGATTATTTGCTGAAGACACATCAAATATCCGGTCCGGTTCACACGGGATTGACCTATAGGAGACCTGGGGACAAAGATCAAAAACCATTGACGCCATTGGTGGGAATTGATCATCAGTCACATTATCAGTCCAATGTTCAGGCCTATAAGGATTCAATGCCCTTGCAGGCGGCATACAAAAAAATTGCTCAGGAGCGTCTTCATCAGATCAAGTCAGAGAAATTAAAAATATTTCATCCGGCGCTTCAAGCTTTTGATAAAGAAGTTGAATCGTATCGATCCGGGCGTATGTCTTTTGGTGAATATGTGAAGTGTTTGGGCCGTTATATTCAAAAGGAGGTGTTGGCGCAGCCTGTAGAGGCTTTTTTAAAGGCTTTAGAAGCAGAATCGCATCTTGATTGGGTGCAAGTGGAAAAAGAACGTGCAAAAGTTGTTGAGGCTTTTGTGCGTGAAGCAGATGAGAAAGATTTGAGAGAATTGCTGCAGCAGAGCGCTGCCTTTAAGCTGGGACATGTGCGGCATGCCGCTTATTATCAATTTTTAAAGGAGATGTGCGCGCGTTATGAGATTCATTTGGCTGATTATGTCCATATGAATGCTTATATTCAGTACGTGTTGCTGGCTGATGAGATTGATTTGTCAGCATTGAGCCAGGCTGTTGCGGCATTGGAAAAACGTTTGTACCGGCATTTGTCAAAGAATGATAAGGAAAAACAGCTTGTGCAGTTGGACAGGCATTTGTATTTGATAAGGAAATTGGTTGATTTTTCATTGTCGTCTGAAGAGTGGAAAGAATATAAAGCAAGGATGAATAATGCGCATTTGGGGGCGTTGACAAAAGAGCCTTATTTAAAAAACATTGGCCGGGGTTTAACATTAACTTGTTTTGAATCCTTTTATGAAAATGCAGAAAAGCGCGACAAGGACATGAGTCATAACCTGCATCAGGCCATGAAGCGCAAAAAGGCCAAAGCAGGCGTGCTGGTGGCCGGTGGTTTTCATGCAGCTGGAATCAAAAGAACTTTAACAGAAGCAGGTGTGACATACGTGCAGGTAACGCCGCGTGTGACACATTTGAAGAAAGGCAAAGGGTCTGCTTATTTGGGCGTGTTTGCACAAGAGAAGACCCCTTTGGGAAAACTTTTTGCAGGTGAGAAGCTTTTGACAGCGCCTCATCCGGGACGTGGTTTGGCAGCTGCTGAAGTCATGGGCGCTTGTCTCAGTCGTTTGGTCAACCCTTTGAAGAATGTGTTTCGTGAGTTGAGAAAATTGTCTCTGAATCCGTTTCCCGGAAAGGCTGACATTGTTCGTGAAGAGCCTGGAGAAGAAATTGTGGTGCGGTTTTCGCGTGAAGATTTTGGCATGGTTGAATCAACATTATGCAGAGATGAGAAAACAGGGGGTGTGTCATCTTTTCAAAGTGAGGTCTGTGCTCCAGAAAACAATGAAACAAGCGTCAATCAGACTCCTTGGCAAATGAAGTGGAAATTGGTGGTTTTGGGTTTGGTTGTGTTGATAAAGGCCGTGTTTTTTACAGGCTGCTATGATCTTGTTGATATAGGGGCATTAGACAATGATGCCGGTGAAGATGTCCGTGATGATGCAGGCGCTGATGGTGATGCAGACACAGACGCAGACACTGACACTGATGCTGATAGTGACGCTGATTCCGATACAGACGCAGATGCTGATTCAGACACTGATTCGGATTCAGACACGGGCACAGGGCATGAGTGTGGTATTACATGCGATACAAAATGTGATTATGAGCCTGGCTCAGCCATTCAAAAAACACCAGTGGATGAAGATGATGCGTTCACAAGAATATGGTTTGAAGATAGATATGGAACAGCAGACATTCCATTTGTTTATGGGGCCGATGCGGAAAATGATGAAGTCGCGCAGAAGATTATTGAACTGGAAGAGGAATTTGGTATTGATTTTGTGACTGAGGAAGGTGTTTTTTATCGCATGAAGGATTTGATTGTTTTGGAGAAGGCGCTGAGGAGTATGGGGAGTTGTTACTATTTTGGATTGAAACGGATTGTTAAAAGAAAATGTCCTGATTGTGGTTATTATTCAGGTTCTACGGGAACAATCACCATGTGTGCCGAAGACAATGGTGATATGAGATGCAAAATAAAAACAGCGCAACATGAAATGATTCATGGCGTGGATACTATACATTTGGGCGGGCATTTTTTTCTGGAGCTTTATATTGAGTCAGGCGGCCAGGAAGGACACTATGACAATTTTTGTGATTCTCTGCATGCCATGAAAACTTCCCGAGAAGACATGGCTGTTTGTGCGGTGGATGCTTATATGAACGGCCATAAGTTTCCTGATGTGTCTGAGCGGGCCATTGAACAAACAGAAGAAGATGTGCCTGGAATTGGATCTATTCTTCTGAGAAAATTACTTTTGGTGTTTCAGGTGCACACCATAGGGCATCCTGAATATACATCAGCCTATGTCTATAATGAAGAGGGAGATGATGTGGAAGCCAAAGGCAATTTGCCTGTTCAGTGGCATGAACAGTGTGTGGGTGATATGAAACAAGATTATTTGGTGCGCGTGTTGGGCATAGATCTTTATGATGTTTATGGAAAGCCGCATACAGTGAATCTCAAACAGCTTTTTTATATGCTGGAAGGTTTGGCTTATTTGGGGAATTCAGACAGGTCCGGCGTGACCCCGTTTATGCAGGATCTGGCTGAGAGTTTGGAAGGGCAAACCGGGGAGCAGATTCAGCGCGTTTTTGTGGATAAGCTGCTGGATGTGGAGCCTGAGTTGTTAAGAAAGGCATCACGTGTTTTGATCAAGGGGCATAGATTTCAAAATGAAAGAAAGAGATTGGTTTATCTTATGGGAGAAAGCAAGAATAAGGCGGCTGTTTCACCTTTGATTCATACTTTGGGACATGTGACCAGTAATTTTTGGCCGGATATTATAATAGCTTTGGATAAATTGGACGCTGGAAATCATATACAGCCTGGTTCTGCAGATGCCCGGGAGATCATAAGACTTTTGCAGGTGTTTCACCGAGAGAGTGTGATGCTGCGTCTCATAGATTATTTGAGTGAGATCCAGGATCCTGATTCTGTTAGGCCATTGCGTTTTGTGGCAGAGAAACGGGGTTTGAGTGAAGCCGTGCGTGACAGGGCCCGGGCTGTGGTTGAGGAAATTGATTCTGAGGCCAGGGTGGTGTATAAGAGTGATCAATTGAGTGTGTATCCTGCGCCGGTTGGCCTGGATATTGCTGACAATCCTGGGACAAGCCAGTCATTGTGGCGTCAGGTTTTTGAGAAGTCTTATATCTTTTCCTTTCGTCAGGTCTATATTTCTTTTGGCCATTCCGGCCAGTCATTTGGTGAAGTGGCTTTTGCTTATGACCGGAGTCAGGGGAAATTGTTTGTGGCGTATGATCTCAATGATTTGTTTTTGGAAAATGGCAACAATGACCCTTATACCGGGGATGGCGTTGAATTTTCTTTGCGTTTAGATGGCAAGGATGTGGCTGCTTTTTCATATTATTTTCAAGAAAATGATGATTTTATTGAGACCACCAATAATGTGTCCGGGTGGATTCATTTGAAACCGGATTCAGAATTTGACACGCCCAATACGGATCAGTTGGATCAAGGATGGTTTTTGGCGGCAGAGGTGGCCTTGACACAAGAGCAGCAGATTGTTTTTGAGAATAAAGGCGGAGAATATGAGTTGGGGTGGAATGATCAATATGAACAAGGCTGGTCGAACTATTTTTCTGCCGGCGGTGAATGGCCTGAAGGGAATGGAGTGTTGAAACTGGCTAAGGAGGAGGAAGAAGAAGATCTTTCTTCTCAGGCTGGCCCTGGTCATGGGTGGTATGGGGCTGCGTTTGTGGGGTTGTTGGGTTTTGAGTTTTCAGATGTTTTTGCGTCATGGGGTTCAATGGCGTTTAACAATGGTTTTTGGGTTTTTGGAATGTTTCTTTTGTCGGCTGTTGTGGCTTGTGTGGCGTATTTGGTGAAGGGCATAAAAGAAACAAAGCCGGTAATAGAGAAAGCCATAATGCCTGAGGCCAAGTCTTTTGCGCAATTGATTCAATTGTATCAGACGACCAGGGATCCTGCTGCATTTGCCGAAAATCTAATGGCTTTTGAGGGAGAATGGAAGTCTTTGGGGCTGCCCCATGAGGGATGGATCTCGTCCAAACAGATGCTGACTGTTTGGCATGATCAATTGAATGCATCTTTGTTTTGGGAGCAAGTGGTTGAGCAGCTGCAAAATTTAGAGATGACGCAGTCAGAAATAGAAAGGTGTTTGCGAGAGTTTTATGTGGGACATATGCCCGGAAGACAGCTTGTTGGTTTTGATCAAGATCCTTTCACAGTGGCTTTGGTGGAGTCAAAAGCAGAGTGGGAAAGTGTCATTGATTTATTGGATGTGCATAAAGAGGGCAAAGGGTATGTGCAGATCTTTGTCCCTAGGCAGCAGAGTGATTTGGCAGATGAGATTGAGGATGATTGGCAGACTGTGCTGGTTGATTTCCCTTCGGACAAGTGCGCTGTGACGCGTTTGTCTGTGACGAAATTGTCGCAGCTGCATCACTGGCTACAATCATTGAAAAGTGTGGATGTATCAGGGATGCAACTGAGATTGGCATTTCCGAGTCGTTTTGAGCTGGACGAAGTGCCGGAAAATTCATTTGTGCATCAAGCCCAGGTTTTTTTGCTGGACCATGTGATGCCGCATCCTTTCCGCATTATGGAGCTGAAAATGATCCGCACATTGGCCGGTCAATTGGTTAGGTCCATGGCTTGATGAACCCAAATTTTTCGGCTGAACTTTTTTGTCCTCATGTTTTCTGATAATAATAACTTGTCTAATGAAAAATTTGGGATGAAATAAGGTGTATTCGCAGTTCCGGACAAATTTTGCTAAAATAGTCGTCTATTTTTAATTAACGAGGAGAACGAAAATGAAGACATTGAAATTGGGTATGCCTAAGGGCAGCCTTCAGGAATCAACCATTGAATTGTTTAAAAAGGCAGGCATTCGCGTCAGGTCCACGGACAGATCTTATTTCCCTTCTTGTGATGATGCTGAATTGGAGATCATGTTGGTGCGGTCGCAAGAAATGGCCACTTATGTAGAAGACGGACTTTTTGATGCTGGTTTGACCGGCAAGGATTGGATTGTGGAGTCAGGCGCCAGTGTAAAAGAAGTGTGTGAGCTGATTTATGCCAAATCAGGGTTTCGGCCTGTGCGCTGGGTGCTGGCTGTTCCTGAGTCTTCTCCGATTAAGTCAGTGAAACAATTGAAGGGAAAACGCATTGCCACGGAAGTGGTGAATGTGGTACGGAAATATTTGGCCAAAAATAAAGTCAAAGCCAAAGTGGAGTTTTCATGGGGCGCCACTGAAGCCAAGGCCGGCATTCTGGTGGATGCCATTGCGGAATTGACTGAAACAGGATCAAGCTTGCGCGCCAATAAGCTGCGGATTGTGGATGAGATTCTAACGTCTTCCACGCGTTTTATTGCGAATAAGAAGGCTTGGAATGACCCGTGGAAACGGCAAAAAATTGAGAATATTTCTATTTTGCTCCAAGGCGCTTTGGCCGCTGAAGGGTTGGTGGGAATTAAGATGAACTTGAAGGACGCTGATTTGCCGAAAATCATAAATCTTCTTCCAGCGATTAGAAAACCGACAGTCTCAAGATTGACAGAGCCGGGCTGGGTGGCTTTGGAAGTGATTATGGCGGAAAAAGAACTCAAAAAGATAATCCCTGCACTTAAACGCGCAGGGGCCAGCGGCATTATTGAATATCCGTTAAATAAGATAATATATTAGACCAAAGACCGAAGACCGAAGACCAAAGGGGGACGATCTTTGAGAGATTATCGAAATATTAAGGCTTATCAGTTATCTGATGATATGGTTGTTGAAGTCTATAGGCTGACTAAGGATTTTCCAAGGGAAGAGTTGTATGGATTAACCTCACAACTGCGGAGGGCTTCATTATCAGTCCCAACAAATATTGTTGAGGGAGCAAGTCGGAATCATAAAAGAGATTATCTTCATTTTTTGTATATTTCTCGCGGCTCAATGTCAGAGACACAATATTTGTTGCATCTGGCAAAAAGATTAAATTATTTAGACGAAAGTAATTATGAAAGTCTAAATCATTTGACTGAAGAATCAGCCAGAACATTGTATGGCCTGATTGTTTCTGTTGAGAAAGAGACAAAATTTCCTGTTAAGCTCATGGCATTGATCACAAGCTCAATAGCACTCTATGGACTTAAGTTTTTAAAAGGTTTTTAGTCTTTGGTCTTCGGTCTGTGGTCTTTGGTCTATATTTAAGGAGTTTTTAGATGAGTGTTCGTGTTCGATTTGCTCCGTCTCCGACGGGGTTTCTTCATATCGGGGGGGCGCGCACAGCGCTTTTTAATTGGCTGTTTGCGCGGCATATGAAAGGGCAGTTTATTTTGAGGATTGAAGACACGGATGAAGTGCGTTCAACCACTGAATCAGTGAAAGCCATCTTTGACGGTTTGCGGTGGATGGGGTTGGATTGGGATGAAGGGCCGGCATCAGAAACGGATACTGAAGACTGTCAAGGAGATTACGGCCCCTATTATCAGATTCAGCGGGCAGAGCTTTATAAAAAGTATATCAGTGAACTGATTGCGCAAGGCCGGGCTTACCCGTGTTATTGTACGCCCGAAGAAGTGCAGAAGATGCGGGACAAGGCTTTGGCTGAGAAGAGAACGCCAAAGTATGACGGCACTTGCCGGAATTTGACAACAGCACAGCGTGAAGCGCGCTCTGCCGTGGGGTCGTCAAGCGTGCGGTTCAAATCCCCTGTGGAAGGCGTGACGCAGTTTAATGACATCATCCATGGTCCTTTGACATTTGAAAATGCACAGATTGAAGATTTTGTTATTCAAAAGACATCTGGTATTCCCACCTATAATTTTGCCTGTGTGATCGATGATCATGAAATGTGTATTTCTCATGTGATTCGCGGGGATGACCACATGTCCAACACACCCCGGCAGATTTTGGTTTATCAGGCTTTGGGCTGGCTGATGCCCCAATTTGCGCATTTGTCCATGATTATGGGGTCTGACGGCACGCGGCTGTCCAAGCGTCACGGTGCCACGTCTGTTCAAGAATATGAAACAGCCGGATTTCTGCCGGAAGCCGTGCGCAATTATTTGGCTTTGTTGGGATGGGCCACAGAAGACAGCCAGCAGCTTTTCAAACCAGAAAAATTGATTGAAAAGTTTTCTTTGGAAAGATGCGGGAAAAGCCCATGTACATTTGATCCAGTCAAGCTGGAATGGATGAATGGAGAATACATCCGAAACATTCAAAGTGCGGACTTGACCAGCCGGGCCATGCCCTATATCCAGAAGGCAGGTTTTTTGGAGGGAAAAGAAGAGGAACGCCACAGCGAAATCGAAACTGTGGTGGCTTTGGAACAGGAAAAATTTAAACTATTGACGGATGTGCCTGATCGTATTAAAATCTTTTTCACAGATGTGGAATATGATGCAGAATCTGTTGAAAAAACATTAAAAAAACCTGATGTGATTGATATTCTTAAAGATGTTATATATGAATTTGAGCCGATCAATATTTTTAATGCAGAATTTACAGAAAGAGCCTGCAAAGAAGCGGCCAAAAAACGCGACGTAAAGAATGGGGCCATTTATCACCCTGTTCGTGTGTCAGTGTCCGGACGCACACAAGGCCCGAGCCTTTTTCATATGCTGGAGATATTGGGAAAAGAAAAAGTATTGTCGCGCATCAATTCAACAATAGAAAAACTCACACAAGGTCTTTTATAATTTATTGCACTCTACGCAGAGCTTCGAGTATCAACGGCGTGCTGTAAGCACGAAAGCTCCGTAGACCCCGTAGTGTCATGGGTCGCAGTTGCGACGACTATGCTGCTAAGCATGGTCCCTGTTTGTAGGAAGGGAAGCGCGACATGCTTGCGACGGGTTTGCGATCGCAAACCCTGGGTTGTGACTCATGACTGTGCTAACAGTCGAGCACAACCACTGGTGACTGAGAAGAAAGTGATTCAGAGTCACCGGAAGAGCTTAAGATACAACAAAAAACATAAGAGCAGCCTCAAATTTATTGCCCCGTGGTGTAACGGTAACACTGGTGACTCTGAATCACCCATTTCTGGTTCAAATCCAGACGGGGCAGCCATCTTTCTCTAGAGCTTCAGAGTGGCTGGGCCATCTAATGGCCTCTGGTTGTAGAACAAGGACTCAGTATGCCCAGTAATCCGTTACAAAATATTGAAGGGTAAATCATGAAAATACTATTATTAAGTCTTATGTTTTTTCTTTTCGCTTGTACCTATAATATTAAAACTGAAATGTCTTCATCACCGGTAGGCAAAAATGAAATTCCTGTTGCCACAGTTTCAGGCTCTTCTTCTGCGATTTATTTTTTAGGATTTCGTTTGGCTGGCGATGACTCAATAGCTATGGCGATACAAGAAGCTATTCAAAGAGCTGGGGCAGACACATTGATTAATGTCTTCTCAGACAAAAAAATAAAACAATTCCCGCCTCTTATTCCTCTTATGACAGAAGTGGAAACATCTGTTTATGGCACGGCTGTAAAATATAATGATCCATCTTTCAAAGGTGAGATCCCGTCATCTGTTACCCGGTCTGGAGATATTGGTGATGAACTGAATTTAATTCAATTAATTGAGGAATACAAAACAGATCTGGGGATCTTAGATTTCACTTCAAGAAAAGATTTTCTTGCTTTGTATGTAAACAAGAAATGGTCTGAATCTGATGACACAAAAAAGAATGCTTTTTTAAATTATCTTTATCTGCATTGGAAAAAGATGAACAATGGGTTAGGGATTATTGAGGTAAAAGAAGAAAGCTCAAACCACACAATTTATCGAATAGACCCTAATAGTAAAATTCAACAATAGTTACATTCGACTCATCATAAAACAATCAGCTGTACACGACACAGGGTGCACAGAGTGTTTTTCGGTCAAGGTTATAGAATGATTTGTGTGTAGGAAATGGTCGTAACTGTCTCCACCGCCAGGCGCAAAGATCGTTGCGTGCCACACGTGTATGAAATTGTAGGGGAAATAAAATGATAAAGAAAAGAGTTCTTTCTTTTTGCATTTTTTTAGTATTTTCAGGATGTTATGTCTCTCCTCGGCCTATTCTGCGGCTAGAAAGTGTCATGGATCATTCAGCCTGGATACAAGGCAAAGAATACTTTAAGATTTCTAAAAAAAATATCGATTTTGTCATTGCTTATAATAATTTAAATAGTCGATATTTTGCTTTTGATATCGAAATTGGAAATCGATCAAATAATCCAATATTGGTATCTCCTGAAACATTTTTTTATAATTCATATAAATCTTCAGGAGATAATTCTGCCGACATTAAAACCACATATGCCTTGAACCCAGAAGACGAAATACTTGCTCTTGATAAATCAATAGAGATTGAAAAGGCCGATTATGCATCGGAGACTCGCACAGATTTTCTGTTTTCTTTTATTGACGTGGTTTCTGATGTGGCAACATTAGGACAAAAAACCTCTGAAGAGATTGAGGAATCCAATAAAGCATATTTGGAACAAGAAAAAAGTTCTCATATTCAAGAGGCAAGACACGATGGGAAAATGAAAAATCTTTCCGCAGAAAAATGGAAGTGGGCAAAAAATGCATTAAGAAAGACCACGCTCAAAAATGACCAGATGATTGGTGGTGAGGTATATTTTCCACACCAATTCATAGGAGATAATATTGAGCTTGTTTTTGAAATTGGGGATCAATTATTTAAAATACCCTATAAAATTAAAATACATTCACCGCATTGAAATTGACTGTCCTCATCGGTGCACGACGCAAAAGGCGTGCGTTGTGTTTGCGGGGCAGCCATTTAAAACAGAAGCGCCGATGCATCAACAATCCACAGAAGCAAGCCCCGTAGTGCCATGGGTCGCAGTTGCGACGAGATTGTTCCCGATCAGGAATTTTATTGACAATGCCACAAAAATCATGTATATTATTACCGAACGGGAATAAATAAAGCAGGCGGCGTATAATTTGAAACATATTCCCGATCGGGAGTGTTTCTGTGAAACAAAACCAATCGTTTCAATATCATATCAAAAGCCCCATGCAAATTGGCAATTTGGTTCGAAAAATTCGAAAAAAATACAAACTTACGCAGTCCGAAGCCGCTTCTCTCTGCCATGTGGGGACCAGATTTTTGTCTGATATGGAGAACGGTAAGCCCAGTCTTCACCTGGGAAAAGTAATGCATGTTATACAGGTTTTTGGCCTAAAAGTTCTTTTGCAGCCAAAAGGTCTTCCTCATGACTGATTTTCTGCATGTTTGTAGAGATTCTGATCTTGTCGGGAAATTATGGCTGGATCAACAGAAGAATTTTGTTTTTCAATATCAATCTGAATGGCTCAGCCATTCAGATTCTTTCCCTTTATCTATTCGCCTTCCTCTGCAAGAGCAGATATTTTCAGACCACATTGCCAGGCCGTTTTTTTCCAACCTCTTGCCAGAGGCACATGTCCGTGATTTGATTGCAGGGAATCTTGGTATATCCAGAAACAATGACTATAAATTATTGGAAGCCATAGGCGGTGAATGCGCCGGTGCTCTTTCGCTTATCTCTGTAGGTGCAAATCAGGTTTCAAAGGGCGCTTATGAGAAACTGTCCATTCATGCGTTAAATGCCATGATACAAAAAATGCCTAGGCGGCCTCTTCTGGCAGCTAAACATGGCATGCGCTTATCTTTGGCCGGTGCTCAAAACAAATTGCCTGTTTATTTGAAAGACCAAAGTATATATTTGCCAAAAGGAGCTTGTTCCAGTTCTCATATCATTAAACCTCAAATAACAGGTTTTGAACACACAGTGGAAAATGAAGCGTTTTGCATGTCCCTTGCGCAAAAAATCAACCTTCCTGTCCCGCCCTCCCAAATACTGAGCCGGGCGCAAATATACATGGTTAAACGCTATGATAGGCATGAGGATGAGCATGGAAGTCTCATCCGCCTTCATCAAGAAGATTTTTGTCAGGCAATGGGATGCCGTGACGATCAAAAATATGAATCTGAAGGAGGCCCTTCTCTGAAAGATTGTTTTTCTCTTGTGGTTAATAACAGCAGTCAGCCATTGATTGACAAAAAGAATTTATTGCAATGGACTTTTTTCAATTATTTTATTGGTAATTGTGATGCACATGCCAAAAATCTTTCAGCGCTCATATCTCCTGATGGTTATGTATTGGCGCCTTTTTATGATCTCTTGTCAACCATTGTTTATGAAGATTTATCCGATAAAATGGCCATGAAAATTGGGGGGGAGAATCGTCCGGATTGGGTGATGAAACGTCATTGGGAAAGGCTGGCTGATGAGACAGATGTCAGCAAGAAAGCTGTGAAGCATACCGGAACACAAATGGCCGGAAATCTACCAAAAGCATCTAATGACTTGCGCAAAGAATTTAAACATAAGCACGGGCCCAACAAAGTTATTGAACGAATCAATGATTACATCAAAGTCTCTTCACAGGCATTCCTCACAAGAATGGGATAGAAAGTGCCGTCAATGACTGCTGTTTCACACTAAATCTCATCATAGCCAATATAGTATCATAGTATCGAGAGTCCCCCATCGCACCAGTCGTGTAATGATTTTAAAGCTTGTGGACAGGCCTGAGTTTCATCAAAAAACAAGGTGGATTTCAAAAACTATATTTAAGGGATTGGTTGCCATAATGGCTTTATTTGTTTTAGAATGAGGGGGTTGCTACGTTAGGCAAACGACAGTCTTTGGAGGATCATCCTTATGATGAAAAATCGATTGAGTGTTTTATTGGGTTTGATTTTGTGCAATGCTTTTTTCTTTGTTGGTGGATGTGAAATCAAGAAAAAAGCCCCGGCCCCTAAAAAAGTGAATCCGGTATGGATGGATTTTATTGATCATCATACGCAAGGCGTGATCTCTCGAAAGAGCAATATTTCAATTGTTTTTTCCCGCGATGTTTTTGATGAAAAACAAATAGGGCGGACAGGCGGTTCTTTTATGGAAACAGAGCCGGCTATCCCCGGGGAAATTTCCATTACAAGTGTGCGGGAAATTGTGTTGGTGCCCAAAGGAGATTTGAAACCAGGCACTCAACACTTTGTCAGGGTATTTGGTTCAAGGATAAAAGATTTGCCAGTCGAAGCAGGGGATTATGAGTTTTATCTGAAAGTCATCGCTCAAAATTATGAGGTGAAGATGGATGGGCTTGAAACTGTTTTGGATGACCCGAAAATGATGTTTTTGGCAGGTCATTTGGTCACTGCGGACGTGGCTGAAAATGAGGAAGTGGAGAAAATGCTTTTGGCTGAATTGTCTGGGAGCCCGGCAATTAAGATTGACTGGACACATAATGCTTTGGCAAAGAAACACACGTTCAAAATATCCGGTCTTCATCGAAAAGAGGATGATGGGCATCTTGTGTTGACCTTTTTGGGGAGTGTTATTGGAATGAAAGGCGGTGAGCAGAAGAAGGAAGTTGTTGTGCCTGGCTTGAGAACTTTTAAAGTAACTGATTTTAAGATTAGACAGGGAACCGAGCAATATGTGGTTGTTTATTTTTCAGACCCTATCAATACTTCCCAGAATTTAAATGGACTGGTTTCTATGAGAAATGCGGCATTTGCTGTTCGTCGGGAAGGCAACACGCTCCATATCACGCCTCGTCAGCGGATGAAGGGAAAAGTGGTTGTGACAGTGAGTCGCTCTCTTAAGAACAGTCGCGGAGAAGAATTGGGAAAAGATTTTTCAAAAGAATTTGGGTTTGCTTCTCAAAAGCCGCAGGTGCGGTTTGTTGGAAATGGGGTGATTGTCCCCGAATCAGACACCTTGAGTGTCCCGTTTGAAGCCATGAATTTGAAATCAGTTCAAGTCACTGCTTTGCAGGTTTTTAGAAACAATATGGGAAATTTTTTTCAATTGAACGATTTGAATGGACACAACAGTATGCACCGCGTGGGACGTTATCTTTGGCGCAGAACAATTGACCTCCCTTCTTTGGAAGTGGATGAATGGCAGAGATATGATATTGATGTGACGGATCTGTTGAAAAAGCACAGAGGAGAAATGTTTGAGCTTGTTATTTCTTTTAACCGTTCAAATGCTGATGTCAATTGTTCTGAATCTGACGAGGCGGTCGACATCAAGAAAGAAGCCACTCTTGTTAACTATATTGACAACCGTCAAAGAGTCCCTGTGGATCCGACTGAGAGCATGATTTCTTATTCTTATAGGGATTTTAATTGGCGGGACAGAGACAATCCTTGTAAAGATGCTTTTTATGTGGGTTATTATGGACGTAAAGAGATAAAACGTAATTTTATTGCTTCCAACCTCGGGCTGTTGGCCAAGCGTGATCAGACAGGTCAATTTGTGGTTGTGGTCACAAATTTAAAAACCACAAAAAGTTTGTCCGGCGCCAGTGTTAAACTCTTTGATTATCAAAATCAACTTATTTCAGAGGAATCTACTAATGGGGATGGCTTTGCCATCTTTGACCTTGAGACTGTTCCGTTTTATGTTCAAGTGGAATATGGCGAAGACATCGGTTATTTGCGCGTCAATCAGAGCGGGGCTTTGTCAATTAGTCATTTTGATACTGGGGGAGAAAAAGTTCAGTCCGGGGTCAAAGGAACTATTTACTGCGAGAGGGATGTATGGCGCCCCGGAGATGATATTCATTTGATTTTTGTGAAGGAAGATAAAAACAAGACATTGCCTCCTTCTCATCCCGTAACATTGCAATTGTATAACCCGCGGGGTCAAATTTTGGAGACTATAACAAATAGCCAGCCAGTGGGAGATTTTTATAGGTTTTCTTTGAAGACAGAAGAATCTGCGCCCACTGGAACCTGGCAAGCAAAGGTGAGGCTGGGCAACCGGGTGTTTGATAAGCCATTAAAGATTGAGACAGTTGTTCCGAACCGTTTAAAAATTGATTTGGATGTTGGAGGGGATTCTATTCAGCAATCTGTCAAGGAGACAAAAGCCAAGCTGTCTTCTTCTTGGCTACACGGCGCTTTGGCCGGGGGATTGAAAGCAGAAGTCGAAGTTTCTTTTTCCTCGACAAAAACCAAATTCAAAAAATGGGACCAATTTGTTTTTGATGATCCGGCGAGAGAAATCAGAGATGAAAAATCTATTGTTTTTTCAAACAAGCTGGACGCCCAAGGAAAAGCAGTGTTCCCTTTGCATCTTGCCGGGCGGGCAAGTGGCGCGCCTGGCGCACTTCGGGCAATGTTTCGGACCAAGGTTTATGAACAAGGGGGCGCTTTTAGCGTGAATCACAAAGCGTTTCCTTATTATCCTTATGAAAATTATGTGGGTTTGAATTTAGTGGCCAAAGAAATGTGGAATCGAATGGTGGTGACCGACAAAGAGCATCAGGTGGATTTGCGCGCCGTGGATGTTAAGGGGGAGCCGGTTTCGTTGTCCAATGTGGATGTGTCTCTTTATAAAGTCCGTTGGCAATGGTGGTGGGATCGTGGGAAGGATTCTTTGGCGCGGTTTTTGTCCAGCCGTTCTCATTCTCCGGTTCTTTCTGACAAAGTGGATATTAAAAATGGAATAGGCGAATGGAAGTTTACCATATCCCATCCCAGTTGGGGACGGTATTTGCTGCGGGTGTGTGACCCAGAAGGGGGGCATTGTTCGGGAACAACATTCTATGTGGGGTACCGGGGCTGGTGGTATCGAGGGGATGAACAGGCCAAGTCAGCGGACACACTGTTTCTTTCCATGGAAAAAGAAGAGTATTTGGTCGGAGAGACAGCTGAAATCACTGTGCCAGAAAACACGGAAGGCCGTGCTTTGGTGACAGTTGAAACAGGGGCCAAATTGTTTCAACAGAAATGGGTGGACTTTGGTCCGGGAAATAACCGGTATCAATTTAAGATAACACCTGAGATGGCGCCTAATGTTTACATTTCTATAACTCTTTTGCAACCTCATGGAGGAAAGGACAATGATCGGCCTATTCGGTTGTTTGGTGTGACGCCTATCAAGGTGAGTGATCCGAATACGATTTTGTCTCCTGTGCTCGAGTCGGCAGATGAATGGCGGCCCATGACACCAGTGACAATCGAGGTGTCTGAAAAAACCGGGCGGGAAATGACTTATACAGTGGCCATTGTGGATGAGGGGATATTGGGGTTAACAAATTTTAAAACCCCGGATCTGCACAAAAAGTTTTACAAAAAGGAAGCCTTAGGTGTTTTAACTTGGGACATGTTTGATCATGTGTTGGGGGCTTATGGCGGTGAGATAGAGCGTTTGCTTTCTATTGGGGGAGGTGCTGGGACGGATGGGCCTGACCGTCAAGAAGAAAAAAGGCGGTTTCCACCCATTGTGAAATATCTTGGACCCTTTCAATTGTCTGCCAATGAAAAAAAAGAACACACCGTGACCCTGCCTCAATACGCCGGACAAGTGCGTGTCATGGTGGTGGCTGGGAAAGATGGCGCTTATGGGCAGACGGATAAATCTGTGTTTGTACGGGAACCTTTGATGATTTTGCCGACACTGCCGCGTTTGGTGTCTATGAAAGAAAATTTTGATGTGCCTGTTTCTGTTTTTGCCAATTCCAAGAATGTCACTGCATCTGAATTGAAAATAGAAACAGATGAACATTTTGACATTGTGGGCCCTTCCACCGTCAAAGTGGTGTTCGGGCGTGATCAAGAGAAAGTGGGACTGTTTTCATTGAAGTCGAAAGAAACTTTAGGCCAGGGATGGGTGAATATAGAGGCCAGGAGCGGTGCATTCAAAACAGATTCGAAAACATTTTTAACTGTGCGAAATCCGAATCCACCCACTGTTCGACAATACCACGGTGCATTACTTCCAGGGAAGAGTTGGTCCGTTCAAATTACCCCGCATGGGCTTCCCGGGACCAATGTGGTGTCTTTGGAAGTGTCATCCATGCCCCCTTTGAATTTGGGGAAACGTCTTCATTATTTGATTCGATACCCGCATGGTTGTATTGAGCAGACCACGTCAGCTGTTTTTCCTCAATTGTATTTGGGGAATTTAATGGATTTGAAAGAGGATAAGAAAAATGGAATTCAAAACAATGTGACCCGAGGAATAGAAAAATTAAAAGGATTTCAAATGGCTTCAGGCGGCTTTACCTATTGGCCAGGAGGGTCCTATGATTCTTGGGCAGCCAATTATGCCGGCCATTTTTTGTTGGAGGCCAAGGCAAAAGGATATTTTGTTCCTCCCAATATGCTGGACAGTTGGCTTAAGTTTCAAAGATCCAAAGCAAACTCTGATTCTTCGGAGCCGGAGGCTGTTCGGGCTTATCGGTTATACACTCTTTCTTTGGCCGGGGCGCCGGAACTGGGCGCAATGAACCGGTTAAAGGAGAAAAGGGATTTGAATAATATGTCTCGCTGGTTTTTGGCAGGCGCTTATGCCATTGCAGGACAAAAAGAGGCTGCGGCGGATATGGCGCAATTAGCGACTCTTTCCGTTTCTGAGTATTCCACGCCTGGGTTCAGTTACGGATCATCTCTTCGTGACAGAGCTGTTATTTTAGAAGTCCTGACAAGGTTGAATGACAATAACAGAGCCTTTCCTTTGGCAACAGAAATATCAGATATTTTGGCCAAGGATCATTGGCACAGCACTCAATCCATTGCTTATTCATTAATGGCCATGTCCCGGTTCTTTGTAGGGGAGGGCGCCCATCAATCAAATGATTCTTCTTTTGATTATGAGGTGAATGGGAAAAAGGAGAAAATAAGTGGGTATGGCAAGGTTATTTTCAAAACAGATTTAGAAGGCTTTCCTTTATCCAAGACGCCGGTGAAAATAACGAATACAGGAGACAAGAAGTTGTTTTCTGTTGTTTCGGTGCGTGGGGTGCCGCAGTCTGGGGAGGAAAAACCAGTGTCTTCACGGTTGAAAATTGATGTGACCATTATGAGCCCGGAGGGGAAGATAATTGATCCTTCTGCCCTTCGTCAGGGAGACGAGGTGATGGTCAAAACAACTGTCAAAAATACCTCTGGAAGACAGGTGAAAAATATCGCATTGACTCAAATTGCTCCATCAGGATGGGAAATTATCAATCCCCGGATGGAAGGCCGCCCCATTGAAGCTTCCAAGCCTTTGGATTATCAAGACATTCGTGATGATCGCGTGTTGAGCTATTTCTCTCTTTATTCGGACAAATATTATTCCAGAGAAAATTCAATCACAATAACCAATCGTTTTCATGTGACTTTCCGTGGGCGATTCTATTTCCCGGGGGCATATGCAGAAGCAATGTATGATGCCTCGATTCATGCCAGGGCTCAAGGACAATGGGTAGAAGTATTGTCAGGCAAAAAATAAGATCAAGGCCCATTCATTTTGTCTGGGGCATTTCTGCTTTTGGCTTGGGTCTGCTTTTGGCGGTTAAATTTTGGCCTTGGACAATCTTTCAAGACCCTGTCTCAGCTGTCCTTTTGAGTCAAAAGGGCCATTTGCTAGCCGCCAAAATTGCGGATGATGAGCAATGGCGTTTCCCACCGCTTCAACAGGTTCCGGATAAATTTGAACAAGCAATTCTCCTGGCAGAAGACAGCCGTTTTTTTTGGCATTTTGGTGTTGATCCTTTTGCGCTGATTCGAGCTGTTAAACTTAATTGGGAAAAAGGCAGGATTGTCAGCGGGGGAAGCACCCTGACCATGCAGGTGGTGCGTCTCTCTCGTAAAAATCCGCCCAGAACAATCCCTGAAAAAATAAAAGAATCCTTTTTGGCTGTCCTTCTTGAAATACGTCTTTCCAAAAAGAAAATTTTATCATTATACGCCTCGCATGCTCCATTCGGAGGTAATGTGGTTGGTTTGGAGGCAGCGGCATGGCGCTATTTCGGCCGGAGTCCGGAGAATCTTTCTTGGGCTGAATCCTGCATGCTGGCGGTTTTGCCGAACAATCCTTCTTTGATTCATTTAAGCCGGTCACGCTCTTTGCTCTTTAAAAAAAGAAACCGACTGATCAGGCGTCTGGCTGACAAAGGGACGATCAC
>JANQER010000373.1 GCA_028278255.1 Elusimicrobiota bacterium
AAAGAAAAGTCGTAGGTGCGGACCTTGTGCGGGCTTCTGCATCTGCCGAGGGGAAGGGGCATCCGCCAAGAAAGCACTGTCGGATCTTGGAGATGGCCGCCAGGAGGAGCCGGAATTTTGAATTTATGTCTTTTAAGGAGAAAATTTAACATGAAAATTTTGTCTTATAAATTTTTTGTTTCTATATTGGCTTTTATGGCGGTTGGTATTTTAAATGCTTATGACAATATTTCTTTGAAAGGCACCATTGATTTTAAAAAGCAGGTCAAAAAACCATCTGCTGTGATGTGCTTGGACAACGGACAGGTGGTTGTGTCGGATGCGGGGCATCATGTTTTGGCTTTGTTTTCCCCCAAAGGCAAATTGGTGGCCAAGTGGGGAAAAAAAGGAAAGGGACACAGCCAATTGATGGTTCCCAAGGGCATGGACACAGACGCAGAGGGCCGGCTTTATGTGGCGGATTCCGGGAATAACCGGATTCAAGTCATTTCACGAAAAGGAAAATTTATCAGGTCGATCGGGACAAAAGGAAATGGCGCTGGACAGCTGTCTTCCCCGAGCGGCGTGGCCGTGAGCCATGACGGGTACGTGTTTGTGGCAGACACAGGCAATCACCGTGTCCAGGTTTTTTCAAAAGAAGGCATTTATTTCCATGGTTTTGGGAAGCTTGGCGAAGAAAAAGCACAGCTCAAAAGTCCGACAGATGTGGCCATTTCTCCGGAGGGGAAAATTTATGTGTTGGACACAGGCAATGACCGGGTGCAGGTTTTTACCCCGCATGGGAAGCATGTGTCTGTGATCAAAAAACCTTTGTCCGGGAAAGCCAAAAAGTCAAAGGGCATGGGACTGGCCAAAAGGCGCAGAATGGCAGGGTTTTCCTTGGATGATTTCGGGTACCTTTATGTGGTAAATGAAAGCGAGTTTAAAGTGGATGAGTTTGATGCGCAAGGCAAGTTTGTGGCATCCTTTGGCACGGCTGGGAAAGGTCCGGGACAATTCAAAAGACTGGGAGGCGTGTCAGCCGGGGTTAAAAATGAGGTGATTGTTTTGGATGATGCGCTCTTGCGCGTGCAGATTTTCACTTTGGAAAATGGCGACAAAACACAGGAAGCAGCTGTGTCCCCGACAATGAGATTGTTTGTGGAACCGCTGCCGTCTGTTCCATTGGCTGCGGATGATCTGGCTTTTTTGGGCAAGGCGCTTGTGGGCGTGTCAAAGAAAAACCATCAGATTTTTTTGTCGCAGGATTCAGGAAAAGGCAAATCCAAAGAATTAGGCGGCAAAGGAAAAACAAAAAATAAACTCAATATGCCTGCCGGCGTGACTGCGCGGAAGGGCATCCTTTATGTGGTGGACAAGGGAAACCGCCGCGTTCTCAAATGGGATGATCAAGGAAATCCTGTGGGTGTGGGCCAAATCGGACGCGCCGGAAAAAGAGAAGGACAGTTTAAAATGCCGGAATCCGTGGCCATTGATGCCAAAGGCCGCATTTATGTGACTGATTCTGTGATGGCGCGTTACCAGGTTTTCAGTCAAGACGGTATTTTCTTGTCCGCCAGAGGCAAAAAAGGAATCAAAAAAGGCCAGTTTCGCAAACCCACGGCTATTGTCATGCTGCCCCAAGGTCCGGTTGTTTTGGATGCAGAGCGAAACGCTGTTTTGTTCTTTGACATGAAAGGCAAATTTTTGTCAGAGGTCTCTGACGGCTTTGTCAGGCCAGTGTCATTGGCGTCGGATCCTTTGGGGAAAAAGAATTTTGTTTATGTGCTTGATGCCGGGTCAGGTCAGGTGAAAATATTGAGCAGCAAAGGCCAATCTGTGGCGGCTTTTGGGTCTTTGAATTTTTTCACATCTCCCAAAGCCATTGCCATGGATGACACTGGCAAACTTTGGGTTTCCGACGGGGGAAATATTAAAATATTCAAAGTGGCTTTGCGGCCCCGCCGTCCCAGGGAATTTAAAGCCGCGCCTCAAGAGGGCCAAATCAGCTTGAGCTGGGCTTTGGACAAAGAAGATTTGGCTGCCAGCTATTGTTTGTACCGGTCCACTTATGAGGCAGTGTCCACTGAT
>JANQER010000287.1 GCA_028278255.1 Elusimicrobiota bacterium
TGTAATTGCCCAATTTATTGGGCGCTTTTGATGCTTTTAAATGATTTAAAGAGCCCGATGAATCGGGCAACTACAGTTTTTCACCGGAAACGAGTTAAATCTGAAATGTTTTTAATTTCGCCGGCAAAGCCAGCCCATTTCGTCCGCCATGCCTTCTTGGCGGAGAAATTTCGCGCCTGAAAGGCGCCAATGTCAAATAGACAATGTTTCAGCTCACTGCTCTCCGAATATATATTGTGAAATTTGTTTTTGGATGATATTGGCCAATGCTTGTTCCCCGGCTGTGCGCGTTTTGGATTGGGCAGCGCTTTTCATTGTATGGCCGTCAGACCCTGAAGGCGCTGCAGAGGCCATGGTTTTTCCTTTGATGCCGGCTTCTGTTAATTCAAAAGAGCCGGTCCATTTGAAAAAATGCCATGAAGGATTGCCTCTGTCAAAAGGCTCTATGGTTAAGCTGCATTTGACAATCAAAACCGGGTTGTCATTGGTGGATGTCGATTTTTTGTCTCCTGTGATTTTGAATCCCAATTCAGTGATTTTTTCAGACACGGTTTCTTTTAAGTGTGATTCAGGGGCTGGCTTGGCGTCAATGTAAAACATGATTTTTGAGAGTGTGTCATCCAGCATTTTTTGAATTTCCGGCGTGGAATTCCCTGAAGAAAGATTGGCCATGCCAGCCGGGTCCACAAGCCGGCGCCTGGCAGCCAAGGCATCTCTGTCCTGGCTTGCGCTCAGGGCTTTGGCAAAACCTTTGGCTTGTGCGATAGGTTGCTGCGCGGCTTTTGCCTGGGACAAATAGATCTGAATGGATTCGTCTTTGTCAGTGATTTGTTCCGTCAAAGACCGGCGGGTTTTTGTTTTGTCCAATACAGCTAGGGCATAATGCTTTTTCTTCCTTTTGTCATACCATGTGTCTGCGATTGTGACGCCTTCCAAAAGACTTTGTGTCATGACCTTGGTTTTCATTTTGCTTTCCTGCGTTCCTTTGGCTGGCCCGCGTTTTTTGCCGACAGAAGCAGAGGTTTCGGTTTGGACATCAGTCATGGTTTGCTGCACATGGGCCTGGAAAACTCTGGATATTTCCGCCCGTGCGCTGGAACGGGCACTGTCCAAATCATCTCCTATTCCCACCCCAATAACGTACTTCTGGTCAGGATATGAAGAAGATGTGCCTTTGACCCAGGAAGGCCGTCTGGCCGCTGACGCACAAGCCGTCATAAAAATCATAGACAACACAACACATATTGATGAAAAACGTTTCATAGAACCTCCAAAACAATATAATTGGTAATTTGTTATTGGTAATTGGTAAAAACCAAAAGATTTATTTTTATGAATGACCAGTTACTAATTACTCTTTTATTCAGCTGTTCTGACCGTGACAAATGTTTTTTTGCCGGATTTGACGGTGATGTCCTCCAAATCACGGTTGGACACCACAGCGCCTTTGCTGTCTTTAAATGTCAGATGCAGGGTGTGTGTGCCTGCTGGAAGCACAAGGCGCGTCATAAAAATGCGGTCAGGCACTGTTTGCCAAAAGCGCTTGTCAGCGAGTTCCGTGGCAGAGGACACTGCTTGTAAAAGCTTTTTGGTCAGCCAGGCTGCGCCTTTTCCTTTTTTCTTTTCCACCTTTGACGCAATTTTTTGGCTTAAAGCAAACTTGATCACAGCACGGGCAATGGTTTTGGCCCGGATACGTCCGATACGGTCTTCCAGGTTTTTTTCAGCAATGCTGCCGATATTTTCCACAAGCCGGCTGGAATGGGCTTTGCGGGCGCCTTCTGCCTGGACAGTCATTCTTTTGATTTTGTAAGGTGTTTTTTCGTATTTTGGGAAAGCCATGCGCACCACTTCTTCAGCCAGAATGGACCGGGCAATGGCTGAGGCTTTTTCCACCTCTTCTTGTTCTTTGCCTTTTGGCTTGACCGCTCTAGCATAGGACCATCCTGCCCCAAAGCCAATTTCAAAAAATGAATCCACTTTGTGCGGTGGGAGTCCGCAATAATGGAGCACAATGACTTCTCCTGCATTCTTGGGCAAACGTCTGGGGATTTTTCCTCCCCATTGTTTTTGGATGTCTATGACCTGGTCCTGGAATCCCAGGCGATTGGCTGTTTTGAGCGCATATTGCACAAGAAGAGAAGGCGCTTTGAGTTTATAATGGCGCTTATAAACGTCATACGCTTCAAGTGCTTTCCAGTAAGAGATATAAGCATCGTTTGTCTCTCCCTGGTTTTCATAAATCATCCCAGCCAGAAGCCTGGCAAAAGCGTCCTCTGTATACACATTCCGGTGCCCATGATCTGTTTGCAGCCATTTTAAGAGAAAATCCACTTGCCGGGCTTCCACCAGGGCGTCATCGTTTTTATTCAGAAAAGTGTAGTTCAGAGCAGAGAATACATGGATGAGGGCCCGTTCAAAATCTTCTCCATAATAAGGCCGCATATTGTCGCTGACAAGGAAAGTAGATGCCTCTGTGGTCACACTTTTGGTGAAAAGCTCTTGAGATAGACGTTTGGCATTTTCAAAAGCCTCATTGCTCTGGCTGTATTTTCCTGCATAATGCAAGAGCATTCCTTGGTCAAGGTAATATAGAAACGCATTTTTTTTGCCATAGTGGCTCATTTTGGATTTCTCAACCAGGCCAGCTGCTTCGTCATACTGGCACTTGGCCTGAAGCCGGTTGAGGTCAACCAGCAAAGCTCTGGGAGAGACACAGCCTGCCAAAAGGCAGGCTGTGATGAACAAGTCTATTATAGAGCGGGGTGTTTTCATCATTCGTCTTTAGTCTCTGGTCTGCTTTTTAGAATTTCCTCTTCTTATGTTTGACCATTTTCTTTATTTTTTTCTGGCCTATCCAGACTTTTTCATTGGTCAGCATATTGTGCAGTTCCAATTCCACCTGGTAATACTTGACTTGGTATTTACCGGCAGCATCCATGATGGTGTTAATTTGTCCTTTGAGCATAAAGTCTGCGCCATGTTCCATTCCCATGCTTTTGGCTGTGTCCATGCTGGCATTCTGAGCTTGGTCCAGGCGTTCTTCACGTATTTCGTCTCGCTGGGCTTTGGAGGACACAAACTTGGCCCGGCCTGAGTTGATGACCTCTCTTTCCAGGTCTTTGACAAAGGTTTCAGTGTTAATGTGTTCATGACTTTTGTTGCGAACTGTGCCGACAATAATACGCGGTTTTTTGTTTTTGGCATTGGTGAAGTCATTCAGCCAGGGACGGGCCAGTGCATCGCGCATCATCTCTTCGGCCACCAGTCTGGAATCCGTGTCATTCCAATTGCCGCTTAAATCTATTTGTTCATCAGGTGTTGTCCGCGTCACTTTGGGCATGGAGGAACATGCAAAAAGGCCAAAAACCATCACACCGATCCCGAGAATTTGCCAAGTATGTTTAGAGAATGTCATCATAAAGACTCCTTTTGTTTGTTTGTGGGGGACGGTTTCTTTCGTCTTTCGGCCGCCCAGCTCTAAGGAAAGCAACTGAGTACAAAGTTTAGATAAATTTGCACTGATCCGCAAGACACCAAAAAACAAAAAGTAGGGGCGCGGTGGCCTCATCCGAATAAACCGTTATGGTCAATGTTTTTGTTGTTATTATTGCTCTAAAATCGCCAGCGAAGCGGGACCTCGTTTTTATGGCTTGGGGCAGTCTGGGCGTGAGCCTGGATAGATTGCGGTTTGGGTGATGAGAGAATGCTGTTGAGTGTTCTCCTTAAATATTGGATTTCGCTCTCCAGTTCCTTGACCCTTAAATTTTTTTCTTCAAGGGATTCTTTGTAAATTATTTGCTCTGCCAATCGCCGTTCAAGCAAATCTTTGTCAATGTTGTCCATGAGAACTCCCTTAAGTCGGAAATGCAAAATGAGAATATTAAAATGAAAAATTGACAACCTGCCAATAAGATGTTTCGCCCTCTTTCCTTCGGGTTTGGGTCATAAATCTGCCTTTTTTACAGACATCACAGACATAAGAAATATTGGCTGTTTTCAGATGAACTTAAGAGTGATTTAAAAAAATACTTTAGTCGAATCTCATTAATAAATATAATGTCGTGATATGATGAATGTTAAAGGTGTGTTATTTTTGCTTTTGTGCATTGGCCAAAGCCCTCTTTGGGCTTTCCCAGGTGTGCTGGATCTGGCTGGCAAGCCCTCTGTCTTGCCGGGAACTCCTTTGTCTCTCGCCTCAGCGCAAGAGGATTGGGAAGTGCGTCCCATACGCATACCCCCGCTGTTGTGGTATGAGAAGGATTCAGAACTGAACCGCAGGCTGCTGATGGTGTCTATGTTATACTGGGATTTTCAGGAGCAATCCACAGCGCATAAACTTTTGCTTCCGGTTTTTTATCATTGGCGTTATGAAGACAGGCGTTTGTTGATTTCTCTTCCATTTTTAATGGCCTACCAGCGTCCTCAGGAAAAATGGATGGTGGCCGGGCTTTTTTATCGTCAGCAGGACAAGCGCGCCACCAGAACAGCTTTGTTCCCTCTCTATTGGCAAAAAATCCGCGCCAATGGCGGACGCGTGACAGTGGCTCTGCCTTTTTTGTTTTATGATTATCGCAGCCATGACCGGCAAAGGAAAGACCAGTTGTTTTTGTTGGGATGGCGCCGCCGGCGCTTTGATAAAAACATGGGTGTTCTGTTGAATTATGGCTGGATGACAGAGCCCCATAATCGTTTCCGGACATTTTTCCCTTTGTACTGGCATGTGCGGTCGCCCGGGAATCGGCTGGATATTTTTGTGCCTTTTTATTACCGGCGACAGGACCCGGCTGTGCAGGCGCAGCATGCGTCCTGGTCTGCCTTGTCTGCCCCCAGCGCTCAAGAAAAAGAAACCGAAGCATCTGCTGAGTCGTCTGTGTTGAGCCGCCAATACGCAGGACTTTTTCCGCTCATTGGTTTTGGATGGGGGAGGGATCTTTCGCTGCATTATTTGTTCCCCTTGTATTATTATTCCAGTTCTTGGAATCAACGGTCTTTTGTGACGCTCCCTTTCAGTTCTATTCGGTCCAATGACGCGCGCAAAGGACATTATGGCCTTTATTTTTTCAGTCATGATCCGGACTTGCGAATTGACGGGATTTTCCCATTGTGGAGCCGCAGAAAATCATCAGATGATTTTGAAGACAAGTTTCAAATCCTTAATTTTGTGAGCCGACGGGAAAACGAAGATTATTTCCAGTCTTTTTTCCCTTTTTATGCTTATTGGTCCAATCCTGAAGAAACCCGTTTTTTGTCTTGGGGCGTTTGGATGCGGCAGAATCAGGAGAAGACTTCTGGCTGGGCTTATTTGTATCATTGGAAAAACACGTCCAGCGGAGACTCAACGCGTATCTTTTTCCCTTTGTACTGGCATTTTTGGCGCGCGCCTGATTGGGGGGTGGATGTGTTTTTCCCTTTTTATACGCGTTATCGAGATGGAGACACTTCTGTGACAGCTATCCCGCCTTTTGTTTGGAAAAAATCACCTGAACGAAGCACTTGGAGTTTTTTGTTCCTGTATTGGCATGACCAGCAAGTCAAAAGAGGCTCCACCACTCTTTTCCCTTTGTTTCATCACCATTATAATCCTGAGCGGCGCATGTTTTTTGCGCCGTTTTTTTGGACGCGTCAAAGCGCTTTGTCCCGGGAAGGGGCTGTGCCGCCGCTGGTTTATTGGTATAAAAGTCAGGAAAAAAAGCGCGTGTTTGTGGCGCCCTTGTATTGGTTTTTGCATTCGGACAACAGAGAATTCTTGATTGTTCCGCCTTATTATAAATGGAAAGAGAATAAACGTTTGTATTATGGCGTGTTTCCTTTGTGGGGGCGGCATTTGAGTGAGAAAGAAAGAGGCAGCTATGTTTTTCCGTTTTATTGGTATTCCGGTAAGGGCAAAGGCGATGGTTTATGGATTGTGCCGCCGCTTTTGTCTTATTTGAATAAAAGCGGCACAGGCACGGACGAGGCGCGTTTTAATCTGCAGTATCTTTTGCTGGGCAATGTGTCAAAGACATCGGACTCTTTGTCCCATGGATTTTTCCCGCTTTATCAATATGTGCGCAAAAAGGATTTTGCGAATTTTTGGGCGCCCAGAGGTTTGGCTCTTTTTGCGTGGGAGCGGAAAGGACCTCATCGAAAGGGGTATGTGTTCCCTTATCTTTGGCGGCGCAGCCCTGAGAAAAACTGGGATTTGGTGGTGCCTCTGTGGTATCATTCAAGCACATACGAGGTCAATGAATCAACTGGCGCTGGTATGATCCGCGGCATTCAGACCGGACGTGCAGCGTGTTTCTTTCCTTTATTTTGGACAGGGAAAAATCAGGAAAGAACATACCGTTTGTTTTTGCCTTTGTACGCGCATTACAGCGAACCTGATCGGCGCTTTTCAGCTTTCACCCCATTGGGGATTTCATATGACACGCCGCGCGGGGGAAAATTCCGTATGATTTTTCCGCTGTACTGGCGTTTTCTGATGACAGGCAGTCCGGACACGGATAAAGAAAAGGAGTCCTCTTCAGAAGAAGCAGCGGCCAAAAGGGATATTGTTGTTTTTGGCCCATGGTTTCGCGTGGACACATGGAAAGAAGACAGGAAAACACGTACTGTTGGCGTGGCTCCGTTTTTTTCCAATACATACACAGACCCCAAAAACAAATATTTTGAAATCCTCGGAGGTCTCTTTGGCCGTGATGTGCAAGAGGGCCGCCGCCGCTTCCGTTTCTTGTATTTTTTCTACACCCGCCCCAAAACATTGTCACACTAGGAACCGGCAATAACCAATTTATTGACGCCGCCCTCACCCTTCGAGCCGAAGGCTCGAAGCCTTCTCCCGTAAACGGGAGAGGGGAGACAAGCTGATCCTTCCTTCAATTGCGCCATAAAAAACCCACAAAATTCAATTGTTGCGTTGGTTTTATCGGCTGGCTTTGGCCAGAACCATTGGCCCTTTTGACGTTTCTTTGAGCTGGCGCATGCGGCAGGTTTTGATCTCTTGGAATGATTGTTTTTTTGCTTTATTGATTCTTTTGTCTGAAGGCAGCCTAAGCTTTAGAAAATTGACAAACTTTTTGTTTTTGATGACGCGAAAGTCCAAGTGCGGGCCAGTGGACAACCCGGATGAGCCCACA
>JANQER010000290.1 GCA_028278255.1 Elusimicrobiota bacterium
CCGTGCGCACGGAAGACGGGATTATCGGCCATCTCAATGCCGGTTATACGTCAAAATCAGAATCTGAGCTTGCAGAAGAAGCTGCGCTTCAAGACTTAATGGATCAAATTACCGAGGAATTGGGCGGCCAATTCCTTAAAATGTTGATGTACATGTATTTTGCTTCTATGTCCGGAATGGATCTGGATGTGGAAGGCTTGGAAAATTCCGAGATTGGCCAAGCTTTGCTCAAAATCCTCAAAGACAATCTGACTGGAGACACCTATGAAGCCTTGATGGATTATTTGAATGACAACACAGAGGCTGTGACACCGCAGGGATTGGTGGATTTCCTCAATACCTGTTATGAAGGCCGGGAAGACAGCATAGAACCCGGGTTCAAAGTGTTTGTGTCCCCGAACCTCAAGAACGAAGCTGTGCGGAAAATCATGCTGCCTTTCTTTTTAATGATTTTCAACCTGCCTGAAGACACCACTCTGGAAGATCTGGACAAGGCCCTGCTGGACAATAAAGATTTGGTCCAAAAAATGAAAGAAACCGAGGTCACAATAAACGGCAGGAAAACCACGCTGTATAAACTGCTCGGCGGCAAAAAGTTTTTCAAAGCTTTAAAAAAAGGCAAAATCGATTGGTCAGCCAGTTCCATGAGTTTTGGGTTTGATGAGTACGGCCATGTCACAGTGAATGTGGCTTTGGCTGTGCGCACCCAAGACGGCATTATCGGGCATATGAATGCCGGGTTTACTTCCAGAACAGATGATGAAATAGCTGAGGATGATTTCTTCAATGCCATCAAAGAACAATTCGGCGAAGCCGGCCTGCAGATGCTCGGCCTGCTGGACAATGTGCCTGAGGATGAGCGCATGCAGGCCCTGATGGCGTATTTAAAAGAAAATCTGGATGCCGAGACTTATGGAAAATTAAAAGATTATTTGAAAGAGAATGAGAACTTTAACTCTTTCACCGGATTGTCGGATCTTTTGAATTCATGCGTGAAAGGCGAATTTGATGCCGGCAGCCAATTCCAGGTGTTTGTGTCCCCGAACCTGGGCAATGTCAAAGTGCGGGAAATGATGCTGGCGTTCTTTGTTAAGGTGTTTGATTTGCCCAAAGACACCACAGTGGAAGAATTGGACAACGTCCTGCTGTACAATGAAGATCTGATAGAAAAACTAAAAGAAACGGAAGTCGAGATCACCGGCAAGGACGGCCGAAAAACAAAGACCACCTTGTATGAACTGTGCGGCGGAGATGAGTTTTTCAATGCCTTAAAGAATGGCCGCATTGACTGGTCAGCCAGCAGCATGACCATCGGCACTGACAAAGACGGCAATGCCACAGTGAATGTGTCTGTGGCTGTGCGCACCAAAGACGGGATTATCGGGCATCTCAATGCCGGGTTCACTGCCAAAAGCGAAGAAGAGATAGCCCAGGACGAAGCGCTCAATGAGCTCATGGAACAAATCAAAGATCAATTGGGCGTCATGGGATTGGTCAATATCAAAGCCGCTTTGGCTTTTTCATTGTTCCTCAATGATGATGAAAAACTCAACAAGCTTATGTCCAAGTTAAAAGATAAATTAGACCCTGATACTTATGAAGCGCTTGTGGCGTACTTGGATGAGAAAGGCATTGAGTCTCTTGACGGCGTCATGGACTTTTTGGATCTTTGTTATGATAAACCGCCGGCCGGCGCTGAGAACAGTTTTAATGTGTTTGTGTCCCCTAATCTGGACAACCGGGCTGTGCGCAAAATGATGATGCCGTTTTTCCGCAAAGTGTTTGGTTTGCCTTCTTATGTGACAGTGGACACTTTGGACAGGTTCCTGAAAAACAACAAAGAACTGATCCAAGCCATGAAAGACACAGTGGTTGAAACATCCGACGGCAAAAAAACCACGCTTTACAAGATGTGCGGAGGCGATAAATTTTTCAAAGCCCTCAAAAACGGCAAAATTGACTGGTCAGCCAGTAGCATGAACATTGGTTTGGATGAAGAAGGGAGTGTCACGGTGAATGTGGCTGTGGGCGTGCGCACCCAGGACGGGATTCTCGGGCATATCAATGCCGGTTACTCATCCCAAACAGCCCAAGCTGGTGAAGAAGAGGATGCCTTGAATGATTTGATGGATCAAATAGAAGATCAGCTGGGCACACACGCACTCATCATGCTTAAAGTTATTATGTCAGTGTTTGTGGCGTTTAATGGTGAAGAAAAAGCAGGAAAAAAACTCATGAAGTACTTGAAAAAAATATTGGATTCAGACACTTATAAGGCTTTAAAAGATTATTTGAAAAAGGAAAATGTTGAGTCTTATGACGGCATCATGGCCTTTTTGGATGCCTGTTATGCGCCGGACACATCACAGCCCGGTGCACAGGGATTCCGGATGTTTGTGTCCCCGAATATGGAAAACAGAAAAGCCAGGGAATTGATGCTGCCGTTTCTCATTCAAATCTTTGGCCTGCCTGAAAATACAACTCTGGCTGAATTGGAATATGCGCTTATGACCAATGAGGAATTGTTTACGGAAATGGTGAATGCGCTGAAAGAGACGGAAGTCACTATTAACGGGGAAACAAAGAGTTTGTATGAGTGGTACGGCGGGGACACGTTCTTCATTGGCGTGCAGAATGGACAAATCGATTGGTCAGCCAGTTCCATCAGCTTTGGTTTTGATGAATCAGGCAATGTGTCAGTCAGCGCCAATATGGCCGTGGAAACAGAAAACAACACAATCGGGTTTTTAAGCGCTTCTTTTACGGAAGACAAGAACAGTGAAGAGCCCGGCCGATTTGTCACGTCCATTGCCCCGAATCTGGACAATGTCTGGACCCGTACGCAATTGCTGGATTTCTTTATAGCGGTTTTTGATTTGCCTGCATTTATAGATATTGCGCATTTGGATATGGCCTTGTTGAACAATGACGCGCTGTTGGATGATTTGGCCAATATGGAAATCACCGGACCTGACGGTGACAAGACCACGCTTGGAGAATTGATCGGCCCTGACTTTTTCAAAGCCATTAAAAAAGGCCGGATTGACTGGGCTGAAAGCCATATGAGCTTTGGTTTAGATCAGGACGGCAAAATTGTGTCCAATGTGTCTTTGGCTGTGCGCACAGACAAGGGCGTGATCGGGTATTTTGCAGCCCATTATTCATCTCAGCCAGCGCTTGACGACGAGGATCTGATTGTGCCGCCGCCCCCTGAAACAGATGTCGGCGGAACCTATGACTATAACAGAGAGCAGCGTCCTGGCAGAGTGCCGCACAGTCCTGTGCCAAGGGGTCGAGACAGCAGCGGACAGGATCCTCAGCCTTCCGGTCCCGGTGCGTTTGAAGCCAGCTTTAATTTAAATTTGAACAATTCATGGGTGCGGCAGGAAGTGCTGATCCCTCTGGTCAATGCCGCTCTTGGCACAGATTATACCCAGGAATCATTTGAAGCCGAACTCAATGATTTTGAAGATTCAGAGTTCAAAAATATTATTGAGGATGCCATTGCAGACTCTGATTTGTCAGGCGATATGAAGTCCTTTTTTCAAGCTCTTTTGGACACTTTGACCCAAGACGGTTATGTGGACTGGTCTCAATCCCATCTGTCATTCAGTGTGGATGAAAACGGCCAACTCAATATTTCCATGACCATTGCCATCAGAGGCCAGGGTGATATGCTTTGTTTTGTCAGCTTTGGCATGAATGAAACCGGGGAATTAAAATTTCAAGGCATTGGCGCTGACTTGTCTGATCCCAGAATACAGAAAATATTTATGGAACTCCTGGTTATGGTGATCGGGGATATTCTGGAAATTTGCATTGAGCCTTTTGAAACAGAAGAAGAGCTTTTGGCTTATTTGCAGGGGCAGGATATTCAAGATATTCTGCACGGCGCTATTGATGGCATGGACATCAGTGATGCGGAAAAACAATTCCTGCATGAAATTGTCAGGATGTTCTCAGAGGGCGGGCAAGTGGATATGTCCCAGTCCAATCTGTTCCTGGGTCTCAATGACAAAGGGGAATTCACGCCCAGTATGTCTCTGGCGGTTGTGGATGACAATGGCGAACTTCTGGGTCATTATCAATTCTCCTGGACGCCGGCTGCGGATGACCAAGACGCTGAATGGACAGTGAGCATCTCAGCCAATTTTTCCAACTATCGTGTGCTTCAAAAAGTGGTGTATTTCCTGGTGAGTATACTGGACGTGACAGACGCCAATGGCGACGGCAATATCCTGGATGATTTGGAAACAGCATTAAAAACCCAGGCGGCCCAGGAAATCATTGATGAGCTGACAGGCGCCAATGATGAAGAGAGCATTGAAGGCGCGCCTGAGGAGGCGGAGATTCATGAGACCCTGTCTTTCTTAACGAATGGGACCATTGATTGGAAGAGCGGCAGCATCACCATTGGCGCCGGTTCCAACGGCATGGGGTACATGCAGATTTCGGCTGATTTTTATGATGCAGACGGCCAATCTATAGGAAAATTTAATGTGGGATGGAATGAAACAGAGCCAAAAGAAGGCAAAGAGCCTGATCATCTGACCTTTTTCTGGAGTGATTTGGCTGTGGATGATGAGCGCGTGAAGAAAGTTATTATTATGATTTTGGGTTTTGATCCCGAAGGAATGACCATTGAAGAGTTGTGGGAGGCTATCCCTAAAAATGACAGTGGTATTATGCTCAATCCTTATGAGGCAGGCGGCGCGGATGATGAGACGCTTCCGCCTGATGCCGTGGCTTGGCTGTTTGAGGTTTTGGCTCAGTCCGGCGGCCGATTGGAATGGTCCGGCGCCGTCAGTCTTGGCAGTTCCTTAAATGGGGATCAAATGGTGTTTGGCTTTTCTGCGGAAATTGTGGACAAAAAAGGCAATAAACTCGCGGTTCTTAATATCAATTGGGACGCTGAAAACAGCGGAATCGGCTTTTATTTTTCAGAAATTGATCAAAAAACGGCCATGGAATTTTTTAGATTTTTGGAAGAAGTTTATTCTGTCAATGAGGCCTGCCCCACCATTATGATTGACGGCCAGAAATTTGATTTTGAAGAAATCATGGAGGCCTTGAACGCCGGTTACGGAGAGATTGACCTCACCATTGGCGTGAACGGCAAAGGCTCTGTGGTGGTATTCGGGGAAATCAAAATTCTGGATGAAGACGGCAATGAACTTGGTTTTGTGAATTTTTCCTGGAACGCCGGTGACGGCATTCTCAATTATTATGTGGAATTTGACAAAACCGTGGAAGAAGTGGGTGAATTTTTTGAAGGTTTTGAAATGCCTGACGCATCAGAAGAGTCTGATGACGGCTGGTTTTCCAATATGGGGGATTGGCTTAATGACCTGCTGGGTGAATGGATGGGCAATATTTTTTATGGCTGGGTGAATGAACTGGGCATGGACAATCTCCCTTGCGGCACAGTGGATCCCGATTCCGGCAAATTTGTCATGGGCGGCACAAATATTGGCACGCATTACGCGCAAAATCATTTTGATATTGTGGATGACCAGGGCCGCAAAATGGGTGAATATATCCAAGGGTTCACTAAGATAGGTGAACTGGTGACGCTCACTGACGGCGCTGATTATGACCTGAGCTTGGAGGCCACGCAGGAAGCTGTAAGGAACAATGATTTGGAAATCCCTGAGTCACCGCTGCCCATAGATGAGGAAACCGGCCAACCCATTGAAGACGTGTCTCTGGATATGGATTCCGGTCATTACCAGGTAGGACTTTTTGGCGGGGATTATATTTCCAAGGTCACGCGCAATATTCTGGGGCCTGAGGGCCGGATATTGGGCACATCCACTAATGGCTGGTCCCAGAAAGACGGCACAGTCAAACGCACAGAAAGCTGGGACTGGAGCCATGCGTTTGTGCGCGCTCTCTCTGACAGAGGCTCTATCCCGCCAAAACCTGAATCAAGCCTGGAAGATCCTGAAGGCGTGATTCCACCCCCGCCCGGCTGGATGAATTTGCCTGATTTTGAGATAGAGGTCACAATAGAGGCCACAATTGATGGTCAAACAAAAACCATTATTGTCACGAGCTTTTATGAGCTTTTGAGGTATATCAATAGAGGAGGCAAAGCTGATATGCAAGATGTGCGTCTCTTCCTTGAAGAACTCATTGTGTTTGCGAAAGATCATGGTTTTTCAGGTGAATTTATTGATTTTCTGGAAAATTTTTCTCTGGGGAATGACGCCGCTGCCGCTTTGGAGACGATTTTAGTGGCTTTTAATAAAGAATTTAAATCTATCTTTGGTTATTCAGCTTATTATTTGGGAGAAAAAGAAGGCTATAGTGACTGGAAAGACCAAAGAAAAAAAGACATGGAAAACGCTTTGGCTGAATGGCGTGACACATGGGGTTTTGACGAAGATTATGGTTATGACGACTGGAACGCAGACTATGGCGATGCCTGGCGCGAACAGCAGGAAAAAGGCCTGCCGCCGGTCACCATTGCCCCGGATTATGGGTATGTCAAAGAAGACGAAGGCCGTCTTATCGTGAGTTATGATTCAGAAGGCAATGTGGAAATTTCTTTTGTCACTGACTTGTATGACCCGGTCACGCACGAAATAATAGGCACGCACACAATTGGCTTTTATAATGATGTTAAATTTGACTACAAAACCTATGATTTGTCCAAAACCTGCGTGCAGGATGCCATTCTCAATGGTGATTTGGTCGTGCCGGATGCAGTAGACATTATGTCTTCTATTTTATACGCCCGGGCAAACGGCGATGCCATTACAGGCAGTTACAGTGTGGGACTGATGCTCACGTATGGTTATGGGGTGTATGAAACAGTCCCGGGCCACTATGAAGAGCGCACTTACAATGAGCCTGGTGTTGGTGAGGTCACTGAAAAAGTGTGGGTGCCGGAACACGATGTGCTGGTGGACCCGGATGAAGAAACCGTCAATTCTGCTTATGGCATGAGCCTGTCATGGGATGTGCATGACAGAGACGGCAGACTTGTGTCTCGCCATGAACGCGGCTGGAACGAAGGCAAAGGATCTTACAAAAAAGACAAAACCATTACTGATTATTATGATGACGGCAGTGCTGCGTCTTACACGGAAACTGTCTGGACCTCAAACGGCAAAACCACCTATTTGGAGCGTTCCAATATTGTTTATGACTATTTGGGCCGCGAATATTCTTATGATGATTATTACTATGAAAACAACGATGCAAGTTCTTATGTGAAAGCGCATGTGGAAGCTGTTCATTATGACGCACATGGCAGAGAAATTTATAAAATTTCTTCTTATGTGGAATGGGTGGGCAAGCATTTTGGTTATGTGCCGGGCGCGCCAAGCGGGGAGCAATCATTAAATAAAGGCAGGGCCACTGATGTGGTGATCAGAACCGAATACAGCCGGCACGGGTTGGTCATTGGCCGCACCTGCACGGCAGATGTCACGGCTTCAGGCAGTGTGGGCGGCGAAGAAGTCACGGACGAATCATGGGCACACGAATATGAGGAAACAGATTTCCTGTATGATGAATACGGCCGCAACACGCATATGACATCAGAAGCAACAGGCCCGGTCATGGAGCACCGTGAAGACGGCGAATGCGGCGAAGAAGATGCCGGCGATAAAATTGTCAAAATCCGCACCACTGTCACCACCACGATTTCCTCGGATTTTGATGAGCATGGCCAGGCCCATACCATCTATACTGACTCCAGCTGCTCCAATGGCGACTGGTCCAAAACCACAGCCACAAACATTGTTTATTTTCAAGGCGAAGTGATTAAGCAGATCTTAAAAGGCGCTTCCCGCACCAGAAATGTGGCCAAAAACACGGATCTTTACACGAAATTCGAGCGCCATGAAATAGTAAACTCTGACGGCAAGCATATTGCTTTGAAGGGTTACACGGAAACCAGCACTGAGCTGTTCGGCTTTACCTGGCTCAATGACCAGTGGTGGTTCCAGGCCATTGTGATTGTGGTCATTATTGTGCTGACCATCCTGACAGAAGGCGCAGCCAGTGAATTGCTTGTCCTTTATGGAATGGCAGATGCAGCCATGGTGACTGTGTTGGCTGCAGCAGCAGCTGCTGTTGTGGCTGGGATTGCCACATTTACCGTGACTTATGCGGCCACAGGGAATGTCAAGTTTTCATTGTTATCCGGTTTGATAGCCATGGCGGCCACTTTTGTGACTGCCGGC
Organism: Elusimicrobiota bacterium; assembly: GCA_028278255.1. GTDB lineage: Bacteria > Elusimicrobiota > Elusimicrobia > FEN-1173 > FEN-1173 > JANQER01. The sequence goes on from JANQER010000290.1 coordinate 8,196, forward strand.
GGGTTGGAAGGGATTGATGCCTTGGGCGGTAATGCCATGACAGGAGCAGGAGGAAAATTTTTAGAAGAGGCTGGAAAGAAAACCGTTCAGGAAGCTTTTTTTGCTTCATTTGTGCAAGGCGCCACAGCGTTTGGGGCTAAAACTGCCAAGGGCATGATGGCGAGCGCTATGATTTATCAATCCATTCAATCTCTGATCACAGCGGCAATCACTCAATTGTTCGATAAGCTTGGATTGGGTGATAAGATAGGGTTTATGATCAGTTCTATAGCAGGTCTGGCAACACAAGGCATAGCCAATATTGTGCATACTGTTAAAAAAGCTTCTGAGCTCATCATCAATTTTGTGCAAACAGCGTCTGTGGCTTTGCTGGCGCTTGTTGTCGGGAAAGTTATTGAATATGCTGCAGGCGATGATGCCAAATATTGGTCTTGGATGACGCCTCTGATTATGGCAGCCATGGGGTTTGCTTCAGGCGGCAGTGATTTTGCGCGCGATCAGCAGGGGAATATCAGGGCTATGGGTCCCAGAGAATATATCACCAATCTCCTGATATTTGCGGCTTGTAAAGCCACTTTAGGCGAGGGTCTTATCATGCTTATGCCTGAAATTTTTGATGAGGAAGAAGACGCTTATCTGTTCCAGGTGGGTGAGTCTAAAAATGAATATTATGAGTACTATGATGAGAGAACCGGAGAAGTGAAGCAGAAATCAATTTCCCAAGATCAGAGCGGTATGCGCACCACAGGCGTGTGGACCACCATGCAGATGAACATTCGTGAATTCGCTTCTGCTTTTGGCGGGTTTGTGTATGGCTTGGCGCTCATGAGTATTTTGCCCGGCGCCAGACAGCAGGCCAAAAAAATGGCGGAAGACGAGGCCATGAAAGATGTGGAACGCGTTTGGGATGTGACCACAGGCGAGCCTGCTGTTGGAAAAGAAAACATACAAAAACTTTTTGAAAAGAGCGCAAAAGAAAATAATTTGTATGTGGCAGAAAAACAAGACGGCACAATCATGCTCCTGCAGGTGCGCGTGGACGGGGACGGGACAGCTTCTTTGGAAGTGATCAGTGAAGATCTTTATGAAGGCAGTCTCCCAAAAGGGTTTAATGCCGGTTTTGTGATTTCCGATGAATTGGCCGCATACCTTGACCCTGAAAATCTGGGCAAAGGCAGAAACGGCGAATGCCTGCTCTTGTTGAATTTTAAAGAATTTGAACCCACGGACCAAGAAAAACCCGGTGCAGCGCAAAAGCCGCAGGAAAAAGCCAAAGCAGACGCTGCGCAAGCCAAAGAACACACAAGACCACAAGCCATGGTTGAAGCTGAGAAAACCGGGCAGATTCGTTTGAATGGCGCGCCTTCTGAGCAGGAACCTTATAAAGCCTCTGATGCCTATGATCCTTCTGCATTGGAGCCTGCGGATGAAGCGGCAAAATCTTTGAAATCTGTTCTTCAGAATGAAAATGTGTTTATTTCAGACAAAGCTTTTGCCGTGGGATTCCCGGCTTCTGAATCAGACCCTGAATCTGTTTATTTTGCCGCTTCCCGCATAAAAGACGGCAAATTTGAGCTTTTGATCGGCTCCAAAATTATGAACGTGGGCGGCAAAGATGTGCGGGCTTTTGTGATGAAAGACGGGTCCTTGTTCCTGCCGGGTGAAGTGTTCTTTGCTTTGGGCGGCCAAACAGAAGCGGTTCAGCAGTTTTATGAACAAGTTGGCGGGTTTTTGAAAGACGGGGACTTTCAATATTTGATGGATGAAGGCTTGATAGAAATCAGAGACGGCAAGCTCTATATGGACGTGGAATACCAAAACCTGTCCAAAGACGCTCAAGCCTTGGTGTATATGTTTGGCGGACCCATAGATGACAATGCACGTATCACCATTGTGTATGACATTGAAAAAGGCAAAGCCTTTTTGAAATTTGATTTCAGAGAAGATTATAAACTGGGCCAATTCAAAGAAGCGCTCGGAAAATTTTATGACAAATTTGGCGTTGAAGTGAGCGGGGCTGTGCTGGCAGAGCTAGGCAAAGTGATAAATTTGGATGATGAAGAGGCAATTTTAAAGGGTGGGATGATGATTTCCGCGGATGGTGAAATGTATGTGGATCTGAAAATCTCTAATCCTGCGGTTTTGACGCCTCAAGCGGCAGAAGTTTTGGGATATACAGACGGTATCAGCCAGGACAATCCTGTGAATGTGCGTTTTGCTGTTGAACGGGACGAAAACGGCAAGCTCAGGCCCTCTGTGTTGGTCAAAGATGTGAAAATCAGCAAACTCAAAGAATTTGAGCAATATTTGAAAGACAAAGGCAGCAAAGCCAAATGGAAAGCGTTTCAGGAAGCATTGACAGCAGGCGGAGAAATCATTGATACTGTTTCACTGGATTACACTTTTGACAACAATGGCGCTCTGGTGATAAAGTCTGCCGCGGTTCAGGTTTCTCTGGGTGATATGCGCATGCAGTCACCGGTTTTTAACAAAACATTTGTGTTGAAACTGCAGCAAGGCTTGTCCCCGGACACGCAAACATCTGTCTTGAGCCAGGTGCGCGCCACATTCGGAGAGAAAGGAAACATCAAAGACACAGAACTGATTTTAGAGCCAGGTGACACTGTTCTTGTGGATGTGTTGAAGAAAATCTTGAATCCTGTGGACAAACAACCCACAGCCGCACTTACCTCAGACCAAAAAGCCGCCAAAGCTGTGCTGGATCTGGTGCCTCAGTTCAAAGGCATGGACAAAGAAGCCTATGCTTTGACATTGAAAACATCTATTGATGATAAAGGACAAGAAACACATGAAGTGAGCATTCGAACAAAAACCATTCCCAATGGCCTGATGAATGACTTGAAAAAACCAGGCGCTGGCCAGCCAAAAGCAGATGACCAGGGCTATTATCATATCCGGGCCACTGTCACTGATGCGGGAAAATTGGAATTCAAATCCTTAAGCAGCGCCATGAAGCTGGGTGAGACCATTGAAGTGAAGGACTTGGCCATTGCAGGTTCCTATAAAAAGGAATTGTTTTTGTCCGGTGAAGTGCAGGCCTATGGCGTGCATGACAGCGGCCAAGGCGCTATGCTGGTGGATGTGTATCCCTTGGAATTGGTGAAAAAGAATGAAACAACAGGTGAATACGAACTGAATGACAAGATCAAGTTGAGAACAGAAGGAAAAAGATTGTTCTCCGGGTCTAAAGACATTCGCACCATTGATGATTTGACCATGTCTGCCAAAACACTTGGGTTCCAGTCCAATGTCACTGAAGGCAGGCTCCTGCCCAAAGCTTTGGCCAAAACCATTGTGGCGGATGAAAAAGGCAATTTTGTCAGAGGCGGCGTGACAGCGGCTGTGATCAAAGATGTGACCATGGTCAGATCCATTGTGAAAACCAAACGCAGCAAGCGCACTGACAAAATCATCAGCCAAAAAACACTGAAAGTGGAAGAAACCATTCAGACCGGCTCGCTTGTGAGTGTTTTCAATGGCGAAATCCAGCTTGTGACAGGCAAATCCACCACCACTTATTTGGAAAAGAAACTGGACCAAGACCGGTTTGTGTTTGAGGAAGTCCGTGTGAATGAAGTGGAAGTGAAAAACGGCCAGTATCTGAAGAATGATATGTGGATCAGAGACAATTTTACCACCAAACAAGCTGATGGTTCAGAAGTTTTCTATAAAGGCGCGGGACAAAAGAATTATTTCACCTATGATCTGCTGCACATGAAAGTGAATGACACAGAAGAAAACGGCGTCATTAAAGTGAAGTATGAAAACGGCAATAAGCGCACTATTACTTCCCAAAAGGACCAGCTCACTACTTATGAGGATGCACATGTCATGCCTATGCCGTATCATTCCGGACTTGTCAAAGTGACATTCGGCGCCAATGGCGTGTATGATGTCAATAAATTAAGCGTTCAAGAAGGAAAAACAGGCAAAGTCACACTTGATTACGTGAACGGATCCAAACAGGAAATCACGCAATACAAAGAGGCTTCCGGTGAAATCATAAAGTCAGACATTTTGACCACAGGCCTTTTGGGTCACAACGGCATACCGGGCTTGCTGAAAATCGACATGACCAAAACCAGAACAGATGAGAACGGCAAATTGGTTTTGGATATTCTGGCAGTGGGGTCTATCCTGAAAGACGGAACAATTGACTGGAAAACTTACAAGGGTTTTGAAGTGGAGTCATTTGGCGCTGCCGGCGCTTATGGCACGCCGGACAGTGATGATTTATTTGACGGCGGCAATCTGTTCAAGTTTACTTTTGATAACGGCTGGGTCCGTATACTTGAAAACAAAGACAGCTTGAGGACGCATTATGAAAAGATTGATATTTCTGTCACAGACAAAGGAAAACTGAATAAAAAAGTGCAAATCAATACAGGCTCGCTGATGCAGGCTGATTGGAAAAAAGCCGTTCTTTACAAGGATTACGGCCAAAAAGGCAAATTCGCTGTTCTGGCTGATGGCAGCGTTGTGTCACGGCATTTAAACGGATGGAAGTCTGTTGGACATATGTCGCATTTCAAAGTGAACAATGAATTGAAAGTGAAGTTGTCAGCGTCTTATGAGCTGTCAAAAGGAATTGAGGTCAATGCCATTGGTTTTGACAAAGATTTGAATGTGGTGGCTTCTTATGCGCAAATGAATTTAAAAGAGAAAAACAGTTTTAATGAATTTAAATTCTTTGAATCAGCCGGCCAGGAACAAGTGGACCTGCGCATAGATGCCAAAACAGGAGATATCGCTGTCCTGTTCGGCACAAAAATGATTTATGACCGCTCTATCAAAGGCTTCAAATCTTCCATTAAGCTCAATCCTGGAAATGAAAAACAAGTTGTTGTTCTGAAAGCAGACAATCTTTTGCAGGGAATTGCCGGTGATTATGGGTACGCCTCTTTAAGCGCTTATGACGGCAATGGCAACAAAATGACTACCCTTAGTATTTTGGAATACAATCAGCATACAGGAAAATTCGAACAAGTGGATTTGTTGACCAATGAAGCGCTGGAAGACCTTGGCCGGGCTGACTTAAAAACCAAAACAGATTTGAACCTATTCCTGAATATTTCCAGCGGCTTGTCTTATGCAGGCGTGAAACTTGTTGACGACATGTATTCCAAACCCGGCGGCGCTTCTTCAGCAGGCGCAACACACGCCAATGTCAGGACTGATGCAGAACTGGTAAAAGATGATAAATCAGAAGGCTTGTTTGTCTCAGGTTTTGTGGAACGCAGGGGCGGACAGGACTTGCTGCAAGGCGAGGGCGCGCGTTTAACGTACAACGCCGGCGTGACGCATGCAGGGTTTTTTGCGGAAAAAAGAACCATTATGCGGTTTATGAAAGATGACCAAATTATGTTTGAGGCTGATAAAACAAGTGAAGTTTTTAAATTGCAGGCTGCCGGTCAATACTTGGGTCTTGATGACAACACTATTGTTGTTGGACATCTTTCTCGCGTGAATGAGGACAGTGGTGTGGAAATCCACCACAAAGGCATTTTAGTAGAGGGAGAACATGTTAAGATGGTGTCTGAAACATATGCTTACAATATACCTGATATTCATGGTACAGGCGAACACGGGGATATGAAAAATCCTTATGAGAAAGTGCCTTTGGAATCTGGCAAGAACTACACCATTGGTTCTGTGACAGGCAAAGGGTTTTTTGTGCACACATGGACTGACAAATACGGAAAAGAACGTATGATTATGTTTACTTTTGTGCCTGACAGAGGCTGGATGCGCGCCAGCCGGGATGATCAGGGGAATATCTTTAGCCGGGACCAGAATAAAGACGGCAGTATTCAGACAGAAATCAGAGTGGGCAAAGACAAAGCAGGGAATTTTAGACCATATGAAGCCAGACTCCAGATTGGTGACACAGTGTACACCAAAGCCGGACCTGAGAAAGATTGGAAAGCTGAAAAACCTAGGCTTGTGAATAAACAGCGTTTGGCCAGACTGAATGCTTTACAATCCGGCGATGACACCATGATATTCGGCTTAAATGCGAGCGGTTCTTTGCTGCGCGTGAAACGCACAAATGACAAACTCATTGTGCGCGGAAATAATATTATGCAGGGCATTGAATTTAAAAAAGGCCCTGTGACTGTGACGTCTTTTCAAGTGGCCAAAAACGGCGCTGTGAAAGTCAAGAAAGTGGAATTTGATTATCAAGACACGCGCATTCAGGTCAGATTCACCAAAAACAAAATGTTCGTGGCCAACCCCAGGGAACTCAAGAAAAAAGGCATCACTTCTTTTGAGTTGGAAGAAAACGGGTACACCCACAACATCCTGAAAAAAGGAGAAGTCAGAGTCACTGACAAAAATGTCACCATCGCCGCTGTACAGATTGTTCATATGCTCACAGCCAAAAATGATTGCGTGACCTTGTCCAATATTTATGCCAATGCTGTTGACGTGAAAATGACCCCGGAAGGTTTGACAGTTGTCACTCCCCGATTCAACGGCATTGAGATAAAAATCAATAACACCAATTACACAGCCAGCGCAAAAACAGATTGGGTTTTTGAGAATATGCAGCATATTAATGAAGATGTGAACACGCAGACTTATCGGACCAATGGTGTTGGGAAAAGAATGAAAAACGGTGACAAAGTCAATGTGTTGACTATTAGAAGAGGAGATGTCCGAATCAAGAGAACTTTAGGGGCCACTGGTATCAATATAAAAATAACTTCACAGTTTTTAGGCGCCACATACAGGAATAAAACAGACGGCTATTTTGTCAAGGTTTTGGCTGACTACACCATCCAGGTGACAAAAGACGGCAAAAAAGTTGAAAATGTAGACCTTCCCAAAATCAATGGAAAAGTGCGCGATTTCGGCGCCACTGAGTTTGCCGGATTGTTCGTGGGTGATGCTGTCTCCAGCAGCGGACAAGTCATGGCAGGCAAAGCCATGGGCACCTATGCCATCAAAGACAAAACCGGCAAAGACAAATCCATCCCCATCGGCGATTTCCCGCAGCAGGCGGGCCAGAAACTATATGAAAACGTGGCCAAAGCCAAGGCTGATGAAGTCTTTGAAGGCGTTCCTTTGCGCAACAATCAAAGAGAAACCATTAAGGTGAAGGGGCCCATGAAAGATGGTTTTGTGGAGATAGAGCCTATTGAATATGAAATTCAAAATGGCGGCGTGATGACGGTGTCTGAACTTAAAATGACGCCTTTGGCTGATGGACGGCTGGTTTTTTCGCCTGCATATGCCAGATATTTAACTGACGAATTCGTGGATGAAGGCATTGCTATCGGGGCTGACGGCAATAGTTATGAGTATGAAAATTTATTGCAGGTTCCGGAAAAAGACAATGTGGCGTTGTTTATCGGCGATTTGGCCAATCCCAATGTATTCTGGGGCGCTTTTGATGTGGAACGCGGGGTTGAACAGGATAGTTTTGATCTTGGCGCAAGAATGAAGGCCAGTGATCTTTATTATAACGAGGTGGATTCCTTTACTCTTGATGGGAATAAGGTTAATTTTAAAGCCAAGACATTTTTGAATGAGGAAAAAGCAAAGGATGTGTTGGCCACTGGTTTGGATTTGTTGTTTGCTGAAGCAGGGG
>JANQER010000338.1 GCA_028278255.1 Elusimicrobiota bacterium
CGCAACGCTTCCGGCACAACAACACTTCCGTCTTCCTGCTGATAGTTCTCCAAAATCGCAGCCATCACACGGCCCACAGCCACGCCGGAGCCATTCAAAGTATGAACAAAAACACGCGCGCCCTTCTCATCTTTTGTATGAATCCCAATCCGGCGCGCCTGAAAATCCGTAAAATTAGAACAAGAAGAAATCTCGCGCCAAGCGCCTGCGGTCTTATCCGGCCCGCTCCTGTCTCCTGGCATCCACACCTCCAAATCAAATGTCTTGGCTGACGCAAAACCAATATCCCCTGCACAAAGCGCCAACACCCGATAAGGAAGCTCTAATGCCTTAAGCACCTCTTCTGCATGCCCTGTCAAAACCTCCAATTCCTCAAAAGAGCTCTCAGGCCGGCAAAACCGCACCAACTCAATCTTATTAAACTGATGATTCCGGATCAGCCCGCGCGTGTCCTTGCCATAAGTCCCGGCCTCCCGCCGAAAACAAGCCGTATACGCACAAACCGCCTGCGGCAGCGCATCCGCCTCAAACACCTCCCCGCGATACATATTGGTCAAAGGCACCTCAGCCGTGGGAATCAAAAAAAGATCATCATGCTTGCACGCATAAAGTTCCTCCTCAAATTTCGGCAGCTGCCCTGTCCCGGTCATGGTTTCACGATTTACCAAAAACGACGGAAAAACCTCCAAATACCCAAACGTCTTTGTATGCAAATCCAGCATAAACTGAATCAACGCCCGCTCCAAACGCGCGCCTGCGCCCAACAAAAGAGAAAAACGAGCGCCAGACAACCTGGCCGCGCGCACAAAATCAAAAATCCCCAGCCCCACCCCCACATCCTGATGATCTTTAGGCGCAAAAGAAAACGCCCTCTTCTGCCCCCACTCACGCACTGTCTTGTTGTCAGAAGGGTCCTTCCCCTCAGGCACAGACGCATCCGGCATATTCGGAATCCCCAAAAGCCCCTGCTTCACCTTCTCCTCCAACCCCTTGGCTTTCTCCTCCAAGGCTTTCACCTCACCCTTCACCTCCTCCATCTCCTTCAAAATCCCAGACACATCCTTCTTCTCTCTTTTCAACCGCCCAATCTCATCAGCCGCCTTGTTCCGCCTGGCGCGCAGAGGCTCAAGCGCACTGCTGACTTCACGCCACGCCTTATCTGCTGCCAACACCTCATCCAAAGCAGGCAAATACCTCCCGCCCCGCCTCTCCAACCCTCTCCTAAAAACCTCAGGACTCTTCCTCAAAATCTTAATATCCAACATAAACAATTCCTTTCAATTAAATTTAAAAACGATCTGCATGCCTCAAATTGTCATCCGACCAAACAAACACAAAAACAACACGCATAACAACTTGTTTTTCAATCTAATATTTAATATTTGAAATGCTAAATTTAACATTCCCACATTGCCTTTGCCCTCTATTTTTTTATCATACCAGAATTGTCCCCATGGGTAAAGCCAAAAACTTGGTGTAGTGTTTCATAAATAATTTTACATATAAATTTGTTGCAAATTTTAGTTTATTTTCGTAGTTGCCCAATTTATTGGGCGCTTTTAGAAATAAGCCCGATGAATCGGCAATTACAAAACCCTATAAACACGCCAAATGTAAAGATCTATTAGACTCACTACACTGGCCGGGTTGCCATTTCACATATATAATAGTACTGTGTGAAAAAACAATCGCGGGGAAAAATACTCATGCCTAAAAAAAGCGGAACAAAAAAAATAACCGAACTGGTACAAAAAGAAAAAACATCTTCCAATTGGTATAATTGGAAATGGCAAATACAAAATGCCATTCATGACATTCCCTCTTTTGAAAAACTCCTGGGCATCAAATTTGATGAGGCCAAAACAAAAGACCTGCAAAAAACACTCGAAAAATTTCCTCTTTCCATCACCCCTTACTACTTATCACTCATTGACGTTGACAATCTCGAAAATGACCCCATATACAAACAATCCTTTCCCTCCCCGGCAGAGCTCCAAATGGAACGCTGCGACATGAAAGACCCCCTGGCAGAAGAAAAAGACAGCACTGTCCCTGGCATCACGCACAGGTACCCGGACCGCGTCCTCTTCCATGTCAGCAATGTCTGTTCCATGTACTGCCGGTTCTGCACGCGCAAACGCAAAGTCGGAGACACAGATTTCATCCCTGACAAAAACATACTTGGCCAGGCCATCCAATACATCCGCCAAACCCCGCAAATCCGGGACGTGCTCTTGTCCGGCGGCGACCCGCTCATGCTCAGTGACGACATCCTGGACTGGCTCCTCACTGAACTCCAAAAAATACCCCACGTGGAAATCATCCGCATTGGCACACGCATGCCTGTTGTGCTGCCTTACCGCATCACTGATTCACTTGTCAACATGCTCAAAAAACACCACCCGCTCTGGATCAACACCCATTTCAATCACCCCAGAGAAATCACACAATCAGCGCGCACGGCCCTGGCCAAACTCGCGGATGCCGGCATGCCTTTGGGCAACCAATCAGTGCTTTTGGCAGGCATCAATGACTGCCCGCGCATCATGAAAGCCCTGGTCCACAAACTCGTCAAAAACCGCGTCCGGCCCTACTATCTGTATCAATGCGACCTTTCCGAAGGGCTCTCTCATTTCCGCACACGTGTGGGCAAAGGCATAGAAATACTCGAAAGCCTCATTGGCCACACCAGCGGGTTTGCCGTGCCCTCTTATGTCATAGATGCCCCAGGCGGCGCAGGCAAAATCCCTGTCATGCCCAATTACCTCATTTCCTGGACCACCAACAAAGTCGTGCTCCGCAACTATGAAGGCGTCATCACCACATACCAAGAACCGGACAACTACGCCCCTGTCTTCTGCGACCGCAACTGCGACAACTGCAAATTGGAACTGCACCTCAAAGACGCCAATGAAGACAAAGCCATTGGCATAGAAAAACTCCTTTCCAACACAGACAGCACCACCTCTCTTGTACCCAGAGAAAACGAACGCTTCAAAAGGAGAAACAATAAACCAAACAAATAACCAAATTCCAAGCAACAAGATACAGCGGTCGTAATTGCCCAATTTATTGGGCGCTTTTAAAGATTGTTTACCGATCCTCTCTGAAAACTAAATTTTAGATTTTATATTTTGTTTGTCTCTTGTCTCTTGAAATTTGGAGTTTATTTGTATCTTGTTTATTGGTTATTGGAATTTTACCACCCCATGTCAGACAAAATTGCCAGAATCAAAAACTCACTCGTACAGCACGGTAAATTCAACAACAGAATTTACCTCATGAAACTCGCCCCCCAGGACCTCCCCGGCCTTTTAGCAGACTTAGACACACTGTCCCGAAAAAAACATTACACCAAAATCTTTGCCAAAGCGCCTGAACATACAAAACCCCACTTCCAAAAACACGGATACACACAAGAAGCCATCATCCCCAAATTTTTCAAAAACAAAGAAACCGCGCTTTTCATGTGCAAATACCACTCAAAAGCCAGAAAAAAAAATGCACAAAAAGCCCGCACAAAACAAATCCTGGCCCTCACAAACAAAAACCGCACAAAATCAAAACCCGGGAACACATTCCCCATCCATCAAGCCAAACCCGCAGACATCAAACAAATGGCGCACGTATATAAAAAAGTCTTCAAAACCTATCCCTTTCCCATACACGACCCAAAATACCTGCTCAAAACCATGAAAAACAACGTCATCTACTATGGCATCAAGCAAGCAGGAAAGATCGTCTCTTTGGGCTCATGCGAAATGGACAAACAAAACAAAAACGTAGAAATGACAGACTTTGCCACGCTCCCCCCTTATCAGGGACAAGGTATGGCCTTGCAGCTGCTGATCCATATGGAAAAACAAATGAAACAAAAGGGCATCAAAACCACGTACACCATTGCCCGCGCCCTCTGCCCGGGCGTGAACATCATCTTCACAAAACTCAAATACAAATATGCCGGCACCCTCATCAACAACACCAACATCTCCGGCCACCTGGAAAACATGAACATCTGGCACAAATCCCTGTAAAAACCTATCTTTGTTTAAAGAGTCAAGAAAAACCCCAACTGACCGATCTATATCCCATGTGGACATCTCTAGAAGCCTGTCCAGTATTCGCTTTTGCAACGACATTTCGGATATTGAGGCAGGCGACTAGCGGGGGCGGCCCGATGAGGACGGTCCTGCCTTAACCTCATATCAAGGATGGTAATAAACTCATGGAAAAAAAACCATATCATCGATTTCCCTTTCGACTCGTCAAACCGCGGCATCAATTTCTCATCATGCTCCCTGCTCTCCTGGTTGTGGGGATCAGCATCACTGTCTCGTATCTCCTCCTGTTTTTCATGAAGAGAGGCGCTCTGGCCGCCCTGGACATGTCACGTGCCACGCTTGAGGTATTAAGTGATTTTTCCAAGGTCTCGGAAACACTATTCATCGCTTATTGGCTGGGCATGTTTTTCTTTACGCTCATTGCCCTGCTCTGGTATTGGCGCGTTTCATTATGGATATTCGGCCCTTTTGTCCGGCTGAACACGGATCTGGACAAGGTTCTGGCCGGGGAAAAAAGCGCGTCAGAGCTTTATGTGCGCCACAAAGATGCCATTTGTCCCCTTGTTGAAAAATTCAAAAAAATTATTGAGCTCCACAAAATTCCTGAAAAAACATAATCACCCGGGCCGATGAATATTAATTTTTACACTGTGCATTTGGAATGAACGGTAATGTCAAAAATCTAATGAAAAAGCATGAAACCACGGATAGACACGGATGAACACTGAAAAACAAAAAAATAACCTGGATAGAAAACATAACAATACTATTTTTAAAGTTTTTATCCCCGTGTTTATCCGTGTTCATCCGTGGTTAATTTGTTAAGAGAGGAAAAGATGAAAAACAACAAAAAACGCATGCTGCGTTTCGTCAAACCCAAGGATCAATTTTTTCTTATGCTTCCTATGGTGGCCATGCTTATCTTTGGCACATTCATCGCTTATTTATTTTTAACACATATTCACGACAAAACAATCTACGCCCTGCAAAGCGCTCAGAACAGTTCGGATTTTATCATTGATTTTAATGCCAGCATGATGCATGTATTCAGATTCTATTACTTATCTGTTGTACTTTTGGCGCTGGGCGGATTTCTGTGGATTTGGAAGCTCTCCTTATGGATATTCGGTCCTTTTGTCCGATTAATGGATGACCTCAAAGCCATTTATGAGGGACGCAAAGATCACAATCAAATATGGGTACGCAAAGAAGACGCTATTCGTCCTATTGTGGAGATGTTCAAAAAAATTATTATTCAGCTCAAAGAAAAAAACTGCGGGCCAAAATAAAACGGGGGTTTTGTCTTGAAAAGAACATCACTAAACACAAAGGGAATGACCTTAATTGAAATCATGGTGGCATCTGTTATTTTTGCCATCAGTGCATTGGCCATTATTGGCGCCATTGGCAAGATGGGATTAAGCGTTAATTTTTCCCGTGAAACCACTCTGGCCTCTAACCTGGCCCAGGAAAAAATGGAGCGCGTAAAATCTGCCGGCTTCTACAATGTGATTGTCACCTCTGCCGTGGCTTACGACACGAATTTCAGTCCCATGCTGGAATACGATTCAGCCTATTTTGTGCCGGAAACCATTTTCCGGGCAGGCATTGAATTCACCCGTCGGGTCCTTGTGGAAAAACTGGATGATGATGCCTCAAACAACCTTTTGAATATGGGATACCCGCATCCGGACACAGGCCTCAAACGCGTGACTGTTCATGTGGTCTGGGAAAAAAACAACGTTTGGAAAAAATCCGTGGTCAGCAGTCTTGTCAACAATCCCGACCGTGTGGCTTTGGACAAACGCATGTACGGCACAGTCACGGACTGCACCACAGGCTTGCCATTGGAAGGCGCTGAGGTCGCGGCGCGCCGGAATCCCGGATGGGTGTCCTATACTGACAATACCGGCGCGTATTCATTTAACTGCACAGGCAACACCATGCGCATGCGCGCGCAAAAGCACGGGTACTATCTCATCGGCGCCTTGCCTCCCGGCGGGAATCTGACTCTGCCCGCTTATCCCAATAACCAGGTGCAATATGATTTTTGCATGACAGCCATCTCCTCCAGAACTGTTTATGGTTATGCCTTACAAAACCAGCAGCTTGTCATTTCCCAGGTCGTGCCTGAATGGAAAGAATTCGACACAGACCCCTGGCATGATTTGGAATATGTGGAACTTTACAACCCGGCCACCTATTTCATGACCATCACTGCCGCAGACTTAAAACTAAAATTTGTCAATGCTTCTGACACAGTTGTCACCTCCACCTTAACCTTTATCAACACCACAGTCCCGTCATACGGGTACTTTCTTATTGTCGGGAGCACAGACCCAGCCAACAACCAAACGCCAAACGGTGTATTGGCTGATGCCACCTATTATATACAGCCCGACACTCAGCCGGACAACCACATCCAAAACGAAACCCAGGGAGGGATTATCATCACAGACGGCTTAGACAATGTGATAGATAAAGTGGGATGGGGAAGTCCGGCCAATCCCGCGCCTGCCAGCGCTGTTTACGGAACAGGCATTGATCTCCCGGCTTTAAGCATTGGTTCCAACCATGACCTGGGAGACGGCGAAACTATTTTCCGAAAATGCCTGGCCACTTCCACCATTGCCAACATGTCCAACCGGGCATGGTCAGGAGATCACATGGCGCATGGAAATGCCTGGAACTCCTGGAACAACAATGCAGACTTTGTGGGAGAGGGCAATGTCAACGCCCCAATCCCGCGCAACTCACTGGTCACAAACACACCGGCCGGCGGCACAATCAGTCCGGGCGCCTATGTGTATGCCAATGATGATGTGTCGCCCACTGTCATTGCCTCAACCGCAGGCTTCTACTCCATGGACGTGGCTGTGGGAGATTGGACACTCACAGCTTCATCCAGCACCCGGATCGGCACCAAAGAAATCTCCGTATTGGCAAGCGGCACATCCTATTATCACAATGTCATCACCACAGCCACCACTGACATGGGATACATCACAGGATACACCCTCAAAATCTCTGCTTTTCCTGTTGGCAACATCCTGGTGCAGGCTGACCCTGGCGGATACCAAACCCGCAGCTACACCAGCGGGGATGTGGGGAGATACTTCATTTCTGTGCCAGGGAATGAAATGTATGTCATGACAGCCAATCCCAATTTTGACAATCCCACTTACAACCTGGCCACATCCACGACCCAAATTTCTGTCAGTCCCGGCGTCCTGTATGAACATCAGGATTTAAAGGTCTGGCGGAACGGATTTGTATCAGGCCGGGTTGCAGCGCCTGACGGCACAGGACTGCCCAACATTGTTGTGGTGGCAGCCGGCATGTATTCCAACGGGAACACAGCTGTCACGGATGGGAACGGCGACTACTTAATTGTGGGGCTGCGGCTCATTGGGAATCCTTACAATATCTATCCGTCCATACAGGCAGATCAAACATGCTCCCCCAATAATTACTCGGTCTCAGTCAGTTTAGGGCAGACAAAAGCCAATAAAAATTTCACTGTCACAGGCGCATATATCAATATCACCGGCACTGTGATTGACCAGGGCGTTAATATTGACACAGGGGTCATGGTCATGGCCTCTACAACCACCATCAGCGCCACATCACCGCCGGCCATCAACTATTCAGTCAGAAGCGGGGCAGTGGGGTATTTTCAAACTTATACTGATCCGAACGGGAATTACAATTTAAATGTACCTGGCGGCAAAACATACAATTTGGTGGCATGGTACACAAGCGAAAACGGCACAACCTCCTCCAAAACAGCTGTGGTGGCTGCGCCGGCCACCGGATCAATCATCCAAAATTTCTCATGGCCATAAGGACTCTTATGCAAGACATCATTCACAAACAAAAAGGTTTTACACTCACAGAGGTCATGATAGCCACGGCTGTGATAGGCGTTCTGGCCATGGTCGGCACGTCATTGGTGGCGCAAGTGTACAAAGCCTGGCGCCTGTCTGAAGCGCGCGTTTTGGCGCAACAAAATGCCAGGACAATCCTCAATCTCGTGGAACGCAGGCTCAGGCAAGCCTCAGCAGACACAGTGGTCATTGACCGGCACAACGTTTCAGATCCACCCTATTCAAAAATCACATTTACAAGCCAAAACGGCGATACCTATGAATTCCGCCAAAACAGTGATCTGGCTGAAATGCAGCGCACTCTTGCCGGCGGCGGAGGCACGCAATCGCGTCAGCTCTCAAAAAATGTCCGCTATCTCTCATTTTCATATGCCAGCAGCACCAACGACAGACTGGTCAATGTGGCCATCTGCATGGAAGTGCCCACATATGCCGGAGAAACCAAGGATTTCTATATGACGCTGCAAAAAATACAAATACAGAATTTGTGAGGGCTCTATGATAAAGGAATCCCCCAAAAAGCATCCCCCCGACCAAAAACACGAGAGCGGCATGGCCCTGCCCATGGTCATACTGTTCCTATTGGTGGCGTCCCTGGCAGTCCCTGTTGTTCTCATGCTCACCCAGCAGGAAAGCAAATATTCTGTCCGGGCCAAGCATCAAACAGTGGCTTATCAAGTGGCATCCGGTGGAGTGGAAAGAACAATCTGGAAACTCAAAGAATCAACAGATTTCTGGGACCTCATCATTGCCAGCGGCTCGCTGACAGGATACAACAATGACCAAACCTATCAAGACATCAACCTGGACAATGGGCTATACAGGGTCAAAATTTCATCTGTCACAGCGGACGAATTCCACATTCTGGTCAATGGCAAAGACACCCGGGCCAATGAATACCGGGCTGTCCAGGCATCTATCCGCAGAACACAAGTTGTGGCGCCTTTACACGGTTACGAAATTGGCAAATCCACCACTGTTCCTTTCAAAATCACCACCCATTGGGGATCAATCATAGACACATCCCAACTCATGCTAAGCTCTGCAGAACTCAATCAATACTACCCATTAAAATACTCAGCCAGTTTGATTGATAAATCCGCAGGCGTGTACTCAGCCAGGGACCTCTCCCCAGACAATCCCAACACTGACGACGAAGAATACTATGCCTACAACAATGTATACCCCCTGCCCACGCCTGACATGGACTATTACCGCGGAGAAGCGGATTTACAGGGCAATTACTTCTCCTCCAATAAAACGTACAAAAATGTATCGGATGCCACGCCGCAAATACGTTTTATTGACGGGAACTGCACCATTCAGGGCAAAAATTCATTTCTGAAAGGACTCCTTTTTGTGGTGGGAGACTTGACGATAAAAGGCAACCGGAACCCCGGAGTAGGCGTATATTCAGTCCTGCCGCCCTCAGATGCCTATGCCCACTACCAAAAAAACGCGCCCAGCAGAAAAAACAACACAGTGTCAGGCACCTATCCATATAACATAGGAGAATACGGCCCGGATTCATTAGACCAAGACGAATACCCTGGTGATGGAGGCCTCAACACAGTCAAAAATTTCACTTTCAGCGGCTCCGGCTCTTGTGCATCATGTGAAGCCACAGGCCGTACCCCGGCGTTTCAAGGCCTCATCTATGTCACAGGCAACCTCTCCGGGGGCTCAGGCAATCCGCAAGTCATACACGGCGCTCTGGTTCTGGCCAAAGGCGCCACCACCTCAACAGGCTGGTTTGAAGTATTCTACGACGAAACCATCTCCATCAAAACCACCACCCAAGGCATCTACACATCCTCCTGGGAAGAAACCAACCCCACACCTTTTTAAAATAAACCGATCTGTGTATTTTTTTATATCTGATCGGGCGGGGCAGGCCCCGTCCCTGTCCGTCAAGCAGGGGAGCTTTGTAAGAAAATGTCCCGGCTGCTTCGTCGAATCCCGCGATCCTAATGCACAATTCGGGTTAAATCCAATGTGGTTTAGATAAGCTGGATTTTTGTAATTGCCCCATTTATGGGGCGC
>JANQER010000386.1 GCA_028278255.1 Elusimicrobiota bacterium
GCTGATAGAAGCCCAAGAGAGAGCAGAAAGAATACGAGACATAAAAACAGCTTGGAGGCAAAGAGAGCAAGAAGCGGCTGATGACAAAGAGCAGGGGAATGCAGAGGCTTGGCAGATACGTGAAGCCGAAAAAAGTGCAGAGGAAGAAAAAAGATGGCAACAAATAGAAGAAGGGTTGTCTGAAATTGATGCCTATAAAGCAAAAGAGGCAGCAAAAAGAGCTGAACAGAAAGAAGGAGCGTTGTTGAAACCGGCAGAATGGGAAGAGACGGCGGAAGAGATCCGGTTGGCAGAAAAAAGGGCTGAACAAAAAGCCAAAAAGCGCTTGCCGGCAGAGCAGGCGGCTTTTGACAAAGAGATTCCATTGTTTATAGTCAGTTATCTGATGTTCGATGAGGTGATGGATGAGGCTTTGGCTGAGGCTGAAAGGCTGCTCATGGAAAGCGATCATCCTTTTGAGGTTTTGGAAGAAGTGGGAAGAGCATTAGAACAGGTTTTTGTTGAATATCCTGAATATATGGACCAAGTCTATGAATTTTTTATTGATATTCAAAATCAATTCAATTTTTTAGGGCGCAGTGACAGGTATGCGGATATTTCTCGCCGCATATTGATTCCTCAAAGCCAGGACATGATGGCTTTTTATTATTGGAATGAATTTGTGGATTTTGCCAATCATATACTGGCTGATTTTCAATATAAGCTGCGGACTCATCACGCCGCAGAAACATGGCCTGTCCAAGAGGCTGATACAGGCGTGTCTGCTCCGGAAAAAAGTGAAGACGAAAAATCCGTTTGGACAAAAAGGAGAAAGCCTTTTATCGGAAAAATAGAAGGCTTTTCATATTTTAAAGCAAAAGATCTTGATGATGTTTTGACGCACTATTCTGAAAATCAAGATCCTGATTATCTGAAAGGCGCTATAGGCGCTGTTTTTTCTCCGGAGAAAGGTTTTCCGGCTGTTCATAAAGTGGTTGTTTATATGGATGGTTTAAGGGTTGTTTTTAAAGGTGAGAAGACAGCGGGTGGAAGGGAGAGGCGGGAAAGTATAGGTATTGGTTATAGCAGCAAACATGCCCGTGAAGTGAGAGGCAAGTTCGTTTTTTATAATAGCGCACAACTTGCTCAAGTGCTGGATATGTGCGAAACCGGTCTATTAAGATATCTTGTCCCTTCTGAATCAATACAAAAATCTATCCATTTAAAACTTGCCCCTGTTCAAACTGTCAAAAAAGCATCTGGCAATCAGAATACCCGCGTATTGATCAGTCAAGATGTTCTGGGATTGAGTTCTCATGATTTGAAAGCGCTGCATGACTATTTTAGTGGTCCTGAAACAGCTGGATATTTAACCATGTGCCTGATGTCTGTTTTGCCTGAATTCGGTTTCCTCCCGTTGGTGGATATCAAAACAGGAGAAAACATGTTTCAGATGATCATAGATGATGATAATGGAACCGTTATACATTATGTGGTTGATCAGTCCAAGGGAAACAAGGTCAATGGTTATTATGCCGGTGCACAGGCACAGGAAATAAAAGAAAAATGTGAAGGAGAAAAAGGGCTGCTGGTCTGTGCAGTGCCTTTGCTGGCTGAGCTGGCAGACAGTGGGCTAAGGGTGGCTCAGACCATATCTGCTTTTGATGTGTTGGAAAGAGCGTTTTCTTACACTGATGTTCGAAATGGTTCTCCGGAGGATATTGTTTCCGTGGTAAACGGATATAAACAAATATTGGTTTATCACGAAATAAATGAAATGGAAAAAGCCGCTGTCAGAAATTTTCATTGTCATGACGCACATCAAAAAACAGTTGTGCTGAAGAAGTTTGCACAGGAAAATCTCAGCAGAATGATTGAATATTTTCAATATCTCAAGACGCCGGAAAGCCGCTTGTCATCTGTCAGAAGAATATTTCCAAAAGCGACTTCCGTGTCTTTGGATGCGTCCGCACAGACTGTTATGATAAGAATCAAGGGAAATACATGGATTTATTTGAAAACCTCGTCTGTTTTGCCGGGCCGTGTGTTGGTTTCTGTTTTTTCAGAGGAATCGAGCCAGGTTGAAGCGTTGTTGTCTGAATGCCGGGAAAAACGTCGCCTATGTTTATTGGCAGAGGTGTGCAGGCACGAGCATTTTGTCAGAGAAAAGTCATTGACTGTCAGAACAAATAGAGCAACATGGGCAAATTCAATCACGCGATTCAGTGCTTTTAATGTGGAAGAATTTCAAGAGATTCTGCGTTATTTTAAACATCTGCGGAGTGAGGCCAATATCAATCAATTTATAAGGCAAAGATTCCCTGATGACGAGCGATTCAATGAAATGCATATCACAGTGAAAGAAAATGAATTTATACTGACTTTGCCGGACGGCTTAAGCATTTTGGTGTCCCCATTGGATCAGGATGTTTTTCCCGGGCAGATGATCTGTTCTGTTGCGGCACAGGATCCGGATCAATTGAATGATATTTCACGCTTGTGCCGGGATGAGTCTTTGTTGCACGAATGTGCTGAAAGAGCCGGTAAGAATTTAAGGAAAGCGCGTCAGCACAATGTTCAGAGGGGATCTCATGAGAATGCCGGGCGGGTGAATGTGCTTTGGCTGGATCATTCTATTATACCCGCGGATATTTTGCCTGCGGATAATGGCCGAATCAATGAGAGTGTTTTGAGGGTCGTCAGTCCACGCAATAGGCAGGAGAGGGAAAATGTGATTGTCACTGCGGAAAATTTTGATGTGGCTGTCATTGCTGTTGGCAATGGCACAGGACTGAGAAACGAACAGTTGATGCAGGTTATATCCCGGTTAAAGAAAAGGAATCAAGGCCTTTCCATTGTTATTAAGGCCATCAAGCCGGCCAGAGTGCAGGCTCAGTTGCGAATCCATGGATGGGCAGATGACCAGAACATTCAGGTTGTCCAAACACTTAATCCGGATTTTCTGTGTAAAAAAATCACTCAAATAACTGAATCCAAACTGGCCAGCCAAAGACTCAACACCCTGTACGGCAATAAGGGGTGGCTGCGGTATTGGGTGACTTTGAGCGGGGCCAAGCATTTTTATGAGTATTTTTGGCCTTTGGTGTTTTTTGTCATTGGGGTGCTGAAATGGAGAGACATAGAGAAAATAGAAGTGGGCTTTGAGAGAGGGTTTATGGGGCGTCGTCGTTTGCCGTCCATGTCTCCGGTTGTGGGATTTTCTTTGGCTTTGCTTGTGCCTTTAACCAGCTTTGCGATTGCAGCGGGTTTTGTTCTTCTGAATATATGGGGATATTCATTTGATTCCATTTGGCTTCGGCTGGGATTTGTTATTTTTTCAGTTGCTTTTGCCTTTCCACACCTTGTTTTGAGCTTGAATTTATGGCCGAGAAAAACACCGGATGGGTTAAAATCAAGGGGGTATATCCTGGGAGAATACATCAAGCGCTTATTCGAACCCGGCCGCGCCCCGTCATTTGGCAATGTGCCCAAAAAACCCGGCAATGTGGTGCGGGTGCTTTTGCTGGATACAATGGAAGATCCTCATGAGCCAGACGGGAAAAATATCACATTTGAAACGCTTGAAGCCTATCGGGCAGCGATTATTGAGGATGGCGGTGAGCTGCATTACGAGGCAGTCAATGGTATACAGGAGATTGGCTCGATCGGAGAAAGAGCGGCGGATTTTGATATTGTTATTTCAAATGCGGATAACATTGAATCTACACGGCGGTTAAGACGTTTGTATGATATGGAAGATGTTTGTGTTTTGTTTGTGGATCATGGCTGCGCAGAATCACACAGGGAGAAACTGAAAGAATTTAGAGGGTACAAAGAAACCATGAATCGTTTTGACGTCCTGATATTGCTGCAGATGAATAATTTGATTTATATTTCTAAAGACAATCAGGAAGAAGGCCCGAAAGGCATTCAGGAAATGCTGGGGGGCGCTATTCGCAACATCCTTCAGGAGAAACAACATCCGGCTGTCAAGCCAAAGAGGATTTTGATTGCGGATGACAATCCGGTCTTGCAAGAGGGCATTAAAAACAGGTTACAAGAGGAAGGTTTTGAATGTGAAACAGCAGACACTGTTGAAAAAGCTCTTGAATCTATGGAACTGGCTGAACAGGCCAAAGTCCCGTTTGATTTAATTGTTTCTGATTTTGATTTTAAGCAGACTCTCAATGGTATTGATTTTATTCGATCTGTGAGAGGCTGGGAGACTGATGCCTATCAAAACACGCCAGTTATCTTGGATACGGATTCGCCATTGTCTAAAATCGGCGGTGAGTTAAGGAGGCTCGGGGTAATTCAGGATCCAGGTGATAATGAGGAGATTTTGTCAGCCTTGTCAGCATTATCAATAGCTTATATGCGTCTTGCTCGTTTGAATCTGGATTTAACCAAAACCGTTAATGAATTGACAGGTTTTATGGACCATTTTGAGGATGGTGATGCTGAGGTGGCAAAGGCCATTCTGTCTGCGCGGATTGAGCGTATTCAATGGGAAGAGTATTTTTTCTCTTTTGATGACCCAAAGCTGGAATTGCTGGCTGAAGTGAGCGCTCATCTGCGGAAGAATTTTGTCAGGTATGAGCTTCAAAAAGGGTACGTGAAAGACTTTTATCATCAGGTCATGGCTTCTCCTCAGGCACATCGAAATCCGAAATTAAGAGATATGGCGGAACAGGCTTTCCTGGTTCTGGATTTGATAGAGCATAAGGTGTACGGGGCGGAGGCCATGAGCGTGACCACTGATGTCCGGAGAAGATATTTTTATGCGGATGATCCGTTTGGCCGGCCTTTTAAAACATATTTTGATGCCACCACCTTTCCTGAATCCTTGACAGTTAGAGAGCATTCTCATTATTCCGTGATCAGGCGTATGGGCAAGCAGGCAGAGGGGGTCAAAAATATCAAGCCTGATTTTGATGCATTTGCCAATACTGATAATGTGCGTGATATCAAACAATTGCCGGATGCGGCCAATAAAATGGTTTCCGAACAAATGGCCCGGTTGAATATCGTGAATATTGACAATATGACCAATATGGTTCGGACAGTCTGGTTTGATGACAACACCATGATTTTTGTCGGGGATAACCAAGATGTTGAAGTTTATGAGCCCATTGGACGGAATGAGGAGTCCATTGAACAAATGTTTTTGCAGAAACAGGCTTATGAAGAATTTTATAATGATGCGCTTGGCCGGCTGGGGGCCGGTGAAGAAAAAGTAAAGCTTGAATGTCTGGGCTATTATGGGGACAACAGTATTCTTATGTTTTTTAGCAACAATGACGTGATTTATTTCGGCGCCATTGATGAAGACAGTTATGGCGTTTCCATAAAACACATGGCCGCACTAAAGCCTGCTCATTCCGATGAAGACAAGATTAATCAATTGATTGAGGTGTTGAATGAAAAAGCACAAGGCAAGAAGCCGGAGCAGGATCTTCTTTCCAAGCCACAGATCAAAGTTATGGGGGGATTGGCTTTTCTCGGGTCTTTGGCATTGATAGCGGGCGGGCTGGCTTCTTGGGAGCAATTGTTGCCTTGGTGGGGGTTGATGTTGGTTGTGGCGCTGGTGCATGAATTGGGGCATTCATTGGCCAAATTTTTTGTGACCGGTATATGGACATGGCCGGAATGGTCTGATGAGGGGCTGGGGCCTGATACAACCGGGCTGGGAAAACACAGCCGAATATTTGTTAAGCTGGCAGGACCGGCGGCAGGCGCTTTGTTGATATTGTTTATTGTGTGTTTGACGGGCTTCAGCGCTGAAGCAAGCTGGTATGTGAAAGGTTTGTTTATGGCTGTGTCCTCTTTTACCATTATTCCAACGGATCTTAAGTCCGATGTTGTTTCAGCGTTTAGGCAGCCAAAAACCATGGAGGAACTGCTGGTCCCGATCAGAAGAGGCTTGGGTGATGCGCGGAATCCCATTCCAGGGATATTGGAAAAAACAGGATTTGATATTCAGTCCGGCAGTCCTGCGTTTGTGGGAGAAGATATTTTATCAGTGGCTGTGTTGTGGGGACAATGGCAGGCCCATGACCCGGCACGTGCAAAAAAAATGAGGGCATCCCTTCATGATTATTTGAGGCAGGTGCATGCGCAGGTTTATAAGGAGAATGGCTTGTCTTTTTCTTCGTTTATGAGAGTTTTTAATGATCAAATGGCAGAAAGCCGGCGCGCCAATATCAAAGGTGCGAATCTTATTGTGTCTGATTTGTCTGACAGCACTGGCCAACAAATCATTGGGCAATTTAATGCCATGGAAAGAGAACTCAATTTAAATGAGCAGACACAAGGTGTTGTTTTTTATCCATCATCTTCATTGCCTGTTTTGCCCGCACTGTCACCTGCTCTTTTGGCGGCTCAGGATGTTGGCAGGCTGACATTGGTCCCTGTGTTCCCTGAAACAGAAAAAGAAACAATTGCAGAGGCTGTTGCAAATTATCCGGATCTGCCCATGCGCATTATGACAAAGCGCGAATCATTTTTTATAACCCTGCTGTTGTCATTGGGTCTGGATCTTCAAATCATTCAGTTTTTCCAATGGTTCAATGACCTTCCCATCAGAATAGAAAACCTTGACAACTTCCAAAACAAAGCCGCGTACCTCTCCCAATTCGCCTAATCCGGATAAACTGGAAATAACCAAATTCCAAGGAACAGTAACCAAATAGTAACCAAGATACAAGAATCAAACAAAGGCCAAGTCCCTGGAAATTCAAATATTCAAAATGAAAATTTTTAAATCTGCAGCCATCTATTTTAAAAGAGTGGATGAAAACCTAAAAGCGCCGATGAATCGGCAGACTACAAAATCGGTCATTAAAAATCGAGATTACAATTAAATTGTTGATTAATTTGCATTATTAATCGGTAAAATGAGAATAATTGGATAAAATGTATTTACAAAATTCATTTTATCCGATTATATGTATTTAAAGGAATACAGGGATATCCCGTTGGCATGCGTTTCTTTTGATGTGGACAGCCAGGAGACGGTTTCGAAAGATAAACAAGTCATAGATATTTGGCAGATGTGAGCGATATGAAGGATCTCATGTTGTTATGTTCATTGCAAATGGGATTCTTCACTTCGTTCAGAATGACAAAAAAGACGTTTTTTGGAGTTGGGCAGCAGGCTCTTAAGAAACAAGACTTGTTTTTAAGTCAAAGAACAACTTTTTATACCACCCTCACCCGCCGAAAGCGGCAGGCGAAGGATTCATTTTTTATTCCTTGTCCCACCCCGCTTCCGTCGATGAAATCATTTGGGTTAAAGAGCCAAAAGATTTATATTTGATCAATGAGGTGAGTTGTTTCCTTAAGGACTGTTTCATAGGCAGGGAGATCCGGGACTTGATGTTTTAAGCGGTTTTCCCATTGATGCAGATACACTGAATTCTTTATTTTATTGATAAGACTGTCTAATGCTGTTTTGGCAGGGATGCCATATTTTTTGTCATAGCAGCTGTTTATCTTTTTGAGATTAAAGCGTTTATGTTTGAGTAAAAACCACAAATCATACAAATCCCTTGGTTCTTTTCTTATTCCATCAAAGATGGTGCCAATCTTTTCTGATAAAATGGACTCAAGTGAATAGCATGTTAATTTGACAGGGACTTGTCCCATGTCTGAATAGGTTAGGTACAGAGGATTGAAAACAGGTTTAGACGGGAATATATTTTTAGATAAGATGTCTATCCGAATGGATTTTTCGTGCATGTTTTCAGGAAATCCATCGAAATCAATCAGGAAAAGGTATCGGTCGTTTTGAATGGATAAGCTGTTTTGTTGAATTGAAAAAAGAATATTACATTTGTTTTTAATCAAATCAATGCATTTTTGAAATTCGTGAAAGACTGTATTGATGTCTAAATGGCCATGAACTGTGAAATCCAAATCTTCTGAAAAACGATGGTCTGGGTAATAGGCTTTGTGAATGGCTGTGCCTCCATAAAAAACGAGGTCACGGCTTAGCTTGGTTTGAGAAAGGCCAATAAGCAGCCATGTCAAACAATAATCTTTTTCAATTGTTTCCGGATTAATTTTTTTGTCATGAGAGATGTTTAGTATTTCGCGAAAGTGTATCATGAATGGGTGGCTCTTATTAATTCTTGCGGGTTGACATTGATTCTCAGACCCCATTTTTTGACAAAAGGTCCTTCAGAATCCAAGGTAGGATCCAAACGCACATATCCTTTGAATGAGGGAGCCATTTTTGATAAATGTTTTTGTGCATTTTCAGGCGGGGACAGCTTGAGAAGTTCTGTGATGTATCCAAGTCGTTTGTACACAGCCCCTTTTTTTTTCTTTTGGAGATAGATCATCATTTGATCCCAGTTGATTTTTCCTTTGACAAGCCAAATCCCTCGAACAATCTCTGTTATGCCCCCAGCCAGGTCCGGACGCTCCAATATGTCCAGGAGTGTTCTTTGCAGATCGCTCAATTGTATTTTTTCTTGTTTATTCAGCCAATAGGAAATAATTCCCCAATGGATGTTTTTTTCCTGACAATAAATTAGTTTCATTTTAACATCGCCTGTTTTTTTGTCACCTGGTCGTGCGGCGGTGCTCACAAAGACAGTGTTGATGGGCTGGGCTGTCATGTTATGGAGTGACATGGCTGAATAATGGGAGATATAGTATGGCTGAGGAGAAATATACTCTCTGGCCAAGAGATACCAATTGCCCCAAAAATGATTTTGATCAGACGGGCTTATTGGTTTGACTGAATATTTGGCTCCGGCTTTTTTGCCGCGAATACGAAAAATGAGTCCTTGAATAACAAGCCGATTAAGAAACGCCAGTGCGTTTTGATAGGAAATGCCTAAAAGAGCCACCGTCTCTCTTGGGGTAAAAACATATTTTCCTTTGTCAGTAAGTTTTTTAAACAGTTCAATATGTTTTGGATGACGAATATTATGTTTCATTGCAATAATTATACATAGAATATATAATTATTACAATACAGTATAACTAAAATCATTGGTTTTCCTTAAGAAATGGAGCGCTGGGGGATGCTGGGAATTGTGTGTCCGTTGCTAAACTCGATTTTTGTTTTGCAGTGGCGGACAGCCGTGCAACCCTTTTTCCGGTATTCTTATTTGTTTTGGATTTTGGCCCAGGTGTCG
>JANQER010000381.1 GCA_028278255.1 Elusimicrobiota bacterium
GTCAGTGCGTATTGATTATTCCTGCTTTTTTCCTTTTTGATTTTTGGTATTTGTACCTCGTGTTTTACTAATTCTGCTGTCGTGTCGATCCCCTTGGCCCCTGTGATTATGGCTTGATAAAAACCCGGTGTTTCCGGATATTGGTCGAGGATAACCTGTCCATCCACTTCAGGCGCTTGATGCACGCCTCTGGCTGATATTTTCCCTTGGACATCGCGTTCAATCAGAACAGAAATTTGCTGTCCCATACAAGACCTGATTTTATTATTTCTTATTTTCGTTTGTGCCAGCAGAACACGCTGCAAGCGTTCTTCTGAAACAGAATTCGATATTTGTCCGGTCATTTGATAAGCCGCTGACCGGGGCTCTGCGGAATAGGGAAAAACACCCACATGTTCAAAATATTCCTCATCAATCAGGCTGAGTATTTGTTGAAAGTCCTGTTCAGTCTCTCCCGGGAAACCAACAATAAATGTGGTGCGCAGCGCCAGATCAGGCACATGTTTTTTGAGCCGTTCCAACAAGCCTCTGACCTGTTTATGTCCCATGCCTCTTTTCATGCGCTTGAGTATTTTGTCGGAGACATGTTGCAAAGGCATGTCCAAATAACGGCACAACTTTTCTTCCCTTGCCAAAAGCTGAATCAATTCATGATTGACCTCAGACGGATAGGCATAAAGCAGGCGCAGCCAATGGATGTTCTTCCAAGACAGCATTTCTTTGATGAGTGCTGTCAGATCTGTCTGCGGGCTGAGATCACGGCCATAGGCTGTGGTGTCTTGTGCAATCAAGACAAGTTCACGCACGCCGCGATCAGTCAAATCCCGCGCTTCCTGATAAACAGCTGCAGGCAAACGGCTTTTCAAAGGACCGCGGATCTGCGGGATAATACAAAAAGTGCACGGGCGGTCACATCCTTCAGAAATGCGCACATAGGATGACAATTGACCCTGTCTGAGGGGTCTGGGCCGTTCTGCGTCATGATATCCGGACGGAGGACAAAAGTCCGTAGGGGCGGGCCTTGAGTCCGCCCTCCATGCCTGGACAAGAGCCGGCAGCAGATGAAATTCTCCGGTTCCTAAAACAGCGTCCACATTCAATAATTCTCTTTTTTGTACATACTGTGCAAAACATCCGGTCATAACAAGACATATGTCCGGCACATTTTTTTTAATATAGCCGACAACCTCTTCGGCTTCTTTTCTGGCAGCTTCAAGAAAACCGCATGTATGCACAACAGCCACATCAGCCTGCAGGAGATCCCCCGTCATTTCCCAACCTGACTGAGACAATTGTGATGCCATGGATTCTGCTTCCACATGATTTTTGGCGCATCCCAGAACAATAAACACCAATCGTCCTAACCGCATTGCTTTCCTCGCTGTTTGTTTTTTTCCGTTGTCTCTATCGGTCCGCCCCATTTAAAGAGTTGGGTAAAATATTAAAAGCGCCGATAAATCGGCAAGCTACAACCCCATATTTTAAATGAGCCGGATCGATGGTGCATCCATCACCTTCAAGTGGTCGGGTCATTGGGCCAAATGATTTCAAAAGGAGAATCATCTCCCCCGATAGACAATGGCTTGCCATCCACAATCACTTCAAGTTTAGACATATCTTTTGCCTGAAGGCGGAAAGTTTGTCCGACCCAGAATCTTGTTTTGCCGGGCACCATCCTGCCCTCAAAACGAACCCGCTGGTCCACCCACACTCGCAGCCAATCCTCTTTCTTGATATTAACCATAAATTCATGGTTACCTAAGATGGCTTGATCAGATTGTTTAACAGCATCTGCCGTCTCAACACTTGTCAATAAACTTTTGTCATTTTCCTTTGATTTGATTTCCACATTGTAAAAATATAGACCTGCCACAATCAGCAGCACACACATATATAATAAACTTCGGATCCGTGCAGGAAACTCAGGACTGACTTCCGGCTCAGCTTCCTCGGGAACGGTGTCTTGAACAAATGGTTTTTCCTGCTCACCAAAGGCTTGCTTGAGACGCTTGACCAGTTCATCGGCTTCCACTAACCCCAGATGCTTGGCATATTGTTCCAAAAATCCATATAAGTATACACGCGCTGGAAATGTGTCCCATTTTTCTTGTTCAAGCGCTTCGAGGAAATGCAGATGAATATGCGTTTCATGCGCAATGGTTTCTATGGAAATGTTTTTCCGGGTTCTTTGTTCCCGCAATATTTTTCCGATGTCAAGAGATTGCATTTATGGAATATCCTCAGCCGCACGGGAATCATAGACATCAACGCCTTCAGGCGCGGCAAATAAAAACAAATCCGTTGGTAAGTCTGGATTGATGTCAACATCCTGGATTTCTGTCACTGACTGAACGCTTTTGGACAGCATTTCAGTCTTTTGAGGAAGCCAGGTCTTGGTGTCCACCCAGACAAAAAAGGTGTAAGGCCAAGGCCCGGAATCATGCGGTGTCATCCGCAAAACAACACTGTTTTCGAGACTCTGTTCTTTTTCAGTTTCAAGCGCAATACTATATTTTTCCCGCATGTTTTTGACATCCAGATGGAAAGGCGTTAAGCCTTTTGGAAAGCCGGCTGACTGCGTCCAATTTTTCCAGCTGTCAATCAAGACCTGGTTTTTGGTGGGATTGAAAAACCAAAGCATTTGACCATTGGACACGATCACTTGGGATTGAGGCAATTTGTGCTCCACCCGAAATTTGTCCGGACGCTGAAAATAAGCTTTTCCTTGAATCCGTTGTTTTTCTTCAGTGATGAGAATAACAGCTGTTTGGGTGAATTGCAAAGAAATGGTTTGGATATTGTTTTCTGTTTTTTCCATTTCAGCCAAGACTGTATCCAAATCATAGGCACGCGTCACCCCGGCAAAAGACATCAAAAAAGCAAAAAAAAGTATAAATATTTTGTTTTTCATATGATCAAATAAGCAAATCCCTGTTTCACAAAGGGAACTATTCAGCCATCTCCTCTTTCTCAGCCTTTTTCTGAGGAGCATCAGAACGGAAATAATCTTCAATCACATCAAAATATATTTCCCATCTGTTCGTCCCCTCAGGCTTATGAATAAATCCGCGAACTTCCAAGAGTGACAAAATATTCGATGCTCTGGCAGAAGAACCAAAATGGGCCTTGAGCAGGTCTTGAGACACACGTTTTCTTTCCATGACCAGGCGAAGCGCTTCATCCATTTCAGCTTTGCTTTCAGCGTCAGCATGCGCGGATTGCGCAGCCGCCATTGTGGCAAACACATCTTCGTATTTGGGTTGGGCTTGGTTTTTTGTGAACCCCACAACCGCTTCCACCTCTTTTTCCGACACAAAAGCGCCCTGCATGCGGATGGGAGACGGTTCGCCTGCGGGTAAAAACAGCATGTCCCCTGTCCCCACCAAAGATTCAGCGCCGATTGTGTCCAATATGACACGGGAATCCATTTGGGAGGCCACCCGAAAAGCAATCCGCGCAGGCAAATTGGCTTTGATCACGCCTGTGATAACGTCCACAGAAGGTCTTTGCGTGGCCAAAACCAAATGAATCCCAACGGCTCTGGCCATTTGCGCCAAACGCTGAATACAGTCTTCCACCTCGCGCGCTGACAACAACATGAGATCAGCCAATTCGTCAATAATCACGACAATGTAGTATTCAGGCGGCAAACCCGCTGCCACGCGTTTGTTGTTGTATCCTTCTATGTTGCGGACATTGGCCTCAGAAAAAAGTTCATAACGATGCTCCATGATTTTGACCATGCGCACCAAGGCTTTGGCCGCTTCCTTGGGCTGCGTGATCACCCGGGCCTGGTCAGGACCGTTACGCGGATCATAAAGATGCGGCATTCCTTCATAAGTGGGGAGTTCAAGACGTTTGGGATCTATGAGAACAAACTTGACCTGATCAGGCGTGGCGCGCATGAGTATCGATACGATCAGCGAATGCACACAAACTGATTTTCCTGACCCTGTGGCACCGGCAATCAACACGTGAGGCATGGGCGCCAGATCAGTGATATAAGGATCTCCGGAACTTGTCTTTCCCAGGGCCACTGTTAAAGGAGAAGACGCTGTTTGAAACCGCGCATCTGATACAATTTCTTTTAATGTCACAGTCACGGATTTGGGATTGGGAATTTCAATCCCCACAGCGCCTTTCCCAGGGATAGGCGCCAAAACACGCACGCGCGTGGCTTTCATGGCCAAAGCAATATCATCGGCCAGATTGACAATGGAACTGATTTTGACGCCTGGCGCAGGTTCCAAGTCATAGCGTGTGATCACAGGACCGGGATGAATGTCTGTGACGCGCGCCACCACATTGAAATGTGACAGGGTTTTTTCAAGCAACTGGGCTTTTGTGCGCAAATCATTTTCTGACAATTCGCCTGATTGGGCTTTGGGGTCTTTTAACAAATCAAGAGGCGGAAGTTGATACGGAGCTGGGGCTTGTTCCGGAGAAGATGTTTCTGTTTTTTCAGTCTTGGTCGGTTTGACTTGCTCTTTGGCGGCCGTTGGGACCGGCGCTTTTTTCGCAGATACTGGTTTGATGGCGGGTGTTTCTGTGGAACGAGTCACAACAGGCGCAGGAACAGGTGCAGATTCAATTTTAGGAGGTATTGATATTTGGGGCGGGTTTGCTGGTTCCGGGGCCACAACAGGCCGGGGTTTGACCACAGGCGGCCTTTTGAGCTGAGACCGGCGAAGCGCTTCACGCCATTCAGTCATATCTTCACGCAGCCGACGCATGAGTTTTTCCGCAATTTCAACAGGAGAGAGCCTCATCAGACCGCACACGCTTAAAGAAGCGCCTAAGAGAGAGACAATCCATGCACCTGGAACGCCGAATAGTTTTGAGAAAAAATGGTATCCGGATTTCCCCACAAGACCGCCGTAATTGAGTTGAAAAGCAGCCTGTCCAAAAAGGCTGGAAAGTGTGCAGAAAAAGAATATGAGGGAAGTCCAAAAAACGAGACGCAGCACCACTTGCGGCCAAGGTTTGGAAATAGCTGTGCGGATGCCCACATAGATCACCCATAGAGGAACAAAGAATCTGGCCACGCCAAAGGCACAAGACAATGCGCCTTTGATATGGCGTCCCCATAAGCCTGCGCCGGCCGGGAAAAGAACACAATAAAAAGCCAGTATCCCCAAAACAACCAAAAACACGCCCAAGGCTTCCTGGCGGCGGCGCATTTTCTGCTGGTTGACACGGGATGAAACAACTTTGTAACGAACACGTCCCACAATAGAACCTCTGTATTTTTAATTTTAGATCTGTGATTTTTGATTCCTAAAAACACAGGACACAGTCCGGCAGCGCCCCAATTGTCCCGACCATTTTAAAATGGACGGAACGCTATGACAATGACTTATAAAATGCATACCCCGCTAATAAGCCACAATAAAGAACAAACGGCCACAATTTTTTGGCAGCCAAGAACTTCATTAAAACCCATAATGACAAACACCCTATCACAAATGATACCAAAACGCCGGCCAATGCTGTAGTAAAATCTATAGATGACATGTCTTTGGCCATGAGCACAGTGGCCCCAACAATGGCCGGGATGGCCATTAAAAAACTCATGCGCCCGGCTTCTTCCCATTTCCATCCCAATAGCAATGCAGCGGCAATGGTGGCCCCGCTGCGTGAAACCCCGGGCCACACAGCCATGCCCTGAACCACGCCTAAAATAATCATATGCCTCCAGGGAATATCAGCCAATGATTTGACAGCCCGGTGAAAAGACAATTCCCCGCCTATTAAAAACAAGCATGTGAGGACAAATCCACACCCAACTGCCAAATAAGAAGCTGCTAATCCTCCCACAATATCCTTTAAACCAAAACCAATCACAGCTGTGGGCAGTGAAGCAATCACCACAAACCATACTCTGCGTCTTTCCAAAACACAGTCTGTGTTTTGAGAAAAAGCCTCGCCCGGACACAGACAACAAAACATTTTATATATGTCTTTTCTAAAAAACAAAAAAATCGACCCCAATGTGCCGGCATGAAGCGCCACTTCCATGGCCAAAGACGATTGAAAATGTCCCCATTGAGCAAAAAAAAGAGATAAATGCCCGCTGGAAGAAACAGGCAAGAATTCCGTGACGCCTTGAATGATTCCCAAAAAAACAGCGTGACTGATGTTCATATGAGAGATTCGACCCTATTCACTTGTCTCTCCTTTTTTTAAGGAAATCAAATAACCTCTCTCCTCAGGCGTAATCATAATCTTTTCTTCCCGACTGAGCCAGCCGAGAGACAAGAATAAAAGACTTTGGGAAACTTTTAAGGAGGAACGCAATTTGAGCGTAGACGTTTCCCCGTTTTGTTCAAGGTAGCGCCACACATCTCCAGCCAATTGACCAATATTACTCGATACCATAAGGTCTTTACGTTCTTAAGGATTTTTGAGAACTTTATGAGATAGGATCTACTGAAAATAAATTCTGTCCGGCTGACACAGGTTTTCCATTTTCAACCAGAATTTTGCGAATCACGCAAGGCCTGTCAGCGTGTATTTCATTCATCACTTTCATGGCTTCCACAATGCAAAGCGTGTCACCATAGGCCACCTTGTCCCCCTCCTTCACAAAAGGCTCTGATTGCGGGGAAGGGGAACGATAAAACATGCCTGCCAAAGGAGACGCCACTGAATGAAATTGGTTCTTTTCAGGCTCGACAGATTTTGACGCTGCGTGTTCCTTTGTTTTTGTAGAAGGCTTTGGAAGAGGCGCTGCTGTGGCAGCAGGTGGCGCATGAACAGCTGCCGG